>DNPQ01000017.1 GCA_003501335.1 Bacillota bacterium | reverse complement strand
TTCTGTGTCACAGGAGGAAAATTGTATTGTGCTTGCCGGATCGAGGTTTAAACCACCAAATAAGGATTCCGATCCTTAATAACTTTAATATCCGGATGTTTTTGGGGATTAAATTGTTCCCAGGCTTCCTTAACGATCTTCTCCAGCCAAGAGGGTTGGTTACTTTTTAATAATATCTGCCATCGGTAATTATTTTGGATTTTAGGAATTAAAGTCGGCCCTGGCCCTAATACTTCTATATAATAAGCCGGATTACCCGCCAGGACAAGCTGCTGTTCAATAACTTTAACAATTTGGTAAAATTCATGGGCTGCGGCATCGACCTTTGAGTCATTCAAGCCGGAAAACCCGATTTTAACTAATTCGATATAGGGCGGGTAATGCAAGTCAGCTCGGTTTTTAATCTCTTCTTGATAAAAGCTGAGATAGTCATGTTCTTTGGCGAGCCGCAAAGAATAATGTTCAGAATCATAGGCCTGAAATATAACTTTACCTAGTTTTTCACCGCGGCCGGCCCTGCCGGCAACCTGTGTCAATAACTGAAAGGTACGCTCTGCGGCTCTGAAATCAGGAATATTTAAGGTCGAATCAGCTGAAATCACTCCCACCAAAGTCACTTTGGGTAAGTCCAGACCTTTGGCAATCATTTGAGTCCCCAGCAAAATATCAATTTCCCCCGAGACTAATTGCTGATAAATCTGCTGATGTGCTCCTTTTCTGGATGTGGAATCCACATCCATTCGTAAGATATGAGCACTTGGAAAGTTCAATGCCAGTTCTTCTTCTAATTTTTGAGTACCATGGCCGAAATAACGGATTCTTGAACTTTGACAGTTCGGGCAAATGTCCGGGACAGGCTGCCGATAGTCACAATAATGGCACCGCAAATTTTTTTCATTCAAATGATAGGTCAAAGCCACATCGCAAGCCGGGCAACGCAGGGATTGCCCGCAATCCCTGCATAAAATAAAAGTAGAATAACCACGCCGGTTTAAAAGCAAAATAATTTGTTCGTGTTGCTCTAAACTCTCATGAATAGCCGCAAAAAGTTGCCGGCTAAGAACGTTTTTATTTCCATCTTTAATTTCCTGCCGCATATCGACCATCGTTACTTCTGGCAGAGGATTACGATTAAAGCGCTTCGTTAAAGGTAAATATCGATATTTACCGCTTTGAGCGTAAAAAAACGATTCCACGGACGGAGTCGCGCTCCCGAAGATAACCTTAGCGCCGGTCAACTCGGCCAGTTTCTCGACGACCTTCCGAATATGATAACGAGGGTTTTCTTCTTGCTTATAGGTGGTTTCATGTTCTTCATCGATAATCATTAATTCCAATTTATCAAAAGGTGCAAATACCGCCGAACGAGCTCCCAGTACAAACTGAGCCTTCCCATTCTTAACCCGAAACCATTGATCATATCTTTCGCCATCCGACATATTACTGTGCAACAAGGCTACTTGCTCTCCAAAACGGTCGCGGGCCCGTTTCAAAGTTTGAGGCGTTAGGGCAATTTCCGGAACCAAATATAAAACCTGCCCACCCCGTTGGATGACATCAGAAGCCATCTCAAAGTAAATCTCAGTTTTGCCGCTACCGGTTACCCCATGTAATAAGAAAAATGGAGTGGCTGTTTCCCCGCAAATTTTTTGATAGATTTCCTGTTGTTCCGGACTGAGTCGGATTTCTTTGGTTGCAATCTGCTGTTCAAATCCTGCCGGATTTCGTTCAGCCGCCACTTCAAAACAATCAATCAGTCCCTCACTTAATAAGCGTTTTAATACTGAAGAACTTACTTCAGCGGCGGCACATAGCTGAGCAGCGGTTAATCCGGATGGTTCTTCCAACAATGTCTTTCTGACCCGGCGTCCTGTTGCTGATTGCTCCTCAATCTCAGTACGGCTCCAACGGTATAATTTACAAAATTTAGCCTTGACTTTTGGTTTGGCGATCCGATAAGAACGTTTTAATAAATGGTTTTGAATCAGGAAATCCCATATTTGCGGAAAAGCTTTTAACTTTTTACACCACAGGCTATGGCTCCATTCTTGCTCAATTCCCTCCATGATCAGTTGAATGACTTCCTGAACTTCCTCTATTGAAAAAGCCCGGTTTAACTTTACTTCTAAAGTCTGCATATCAATGGCCGACTGATAAAAAACCTCTCGTGACAGATTATCACCCGGCGGCAAACATAACTTCACAACATCGCTGCGGCTGCAAAAATAATACTCCGCCAACCAGTCAATTAATGATAAATGGATGCTGCTTATTAAGGAAGAATCGTCTAGAAGTTGCGAGATAGCCTTAAGGCTTTTAAAATTGGAACTGTCGGCAAGTTCCCAAACAATGCCTATATTCGGCCGGTTCTGAAAAGGCACTAGAACCCTGATGCCGATTTGGATGCTCTTTTGAAATACTTCCGGTATTTCATAGTCAAATAAGCGGCCCAAATTCTGGGCTTGCGAAGTAATTAAAACTTTAGCAACCTTATTATTCATTAACAATAAAAGCCTTCAATATATTTATACAATAACATGTATAGCCTCTTCATCTCTGTCTGATAGAAAACAGTTTTAGCTTACGAATACCTTTTCTTCACTATGATTATTATAAAACAAAAATCTCAGAGTAACAAGGAACTGAGATACTTTTTACAAGTTTATTGATTATCTGGACTTTGTTCAACAAAAATTTGCTGCAAAACTTTAACCCATAAAAACAAGTGAATTTTATAAATGGCAAAAAAGAAAGCCCTCAATATTGATGAGGGTTTTAAACTTTTGGCTTTCATCCCTAGAGTAATCAATCTCTAAGATATCCATTCATTGAATTTATTTAATTCCCACGTTTAGTTTTTCAATTTTTATCGTACCGGAATGAATTTCCCGTAATGCTGTGGTCACTGCTTTATTTGACTTTTCTTCTTTCAATTGTTCTTCTTCAAGAATTTTGCGAGCTCGTTTGGCAGTTGATGTTACCAAAGTATATCGACTGTCGACATGGGCTAAAAGTTCATCAAGTGGCGGATCGATCATATTTTTCCCTTCTTATGTAAAACCTTAGCAATCTTATGCGCATAGATTATTCGTCCTGAAAAATTTTATCTAAAAAATCCGGTGCCTGGCGACTGACTTTCATTCGTTCAGACTGAATAATGCCTTCAATTTGCCGGCATGTCAAATTAATTTCCCGGTTTACGATAAAATAATCATATTCAGGAACTGCATGCAGCTCTTTGTCTATATTTTGAAGACGAAGCATAATCTCCGATTCCATTTCGGTTTTCCGGCCCATCAAGCGTAGTTTCAATTCATTAAGCGAAGGTGGAGCCAGGAAAACTAAAATTGCTTCCGGTAATGCCTTTTTTATTAGAGCCGCCCCTTGCACATCAATATCGAGGACGAGATCAAAACCACCAGTCAGCATTTCTTCAACATATGATCTGGGTGTTCCGTAATAATGCTGATAAACTTTGGCCCATTCCAGAAAATCGCCTGCCGCGATCCGCTTGGTAAATTCTGAATCTGACAGAAAAAAATAATTCAGACCGTCAATTTCACCCTGTCGCGGGCTCCGAGTAGTGGCAGAAATAGAATATTTTAAATTGGGTGAATAACTGAAAAGATTGCTAATAACAGTATTTTTACCTACTCCAGACGGTCCTGAGACCACAATTAACAAACCGCGCGGCATTAACGATTCTCCTATTCTTCGGGGTCAAGCGATATGTCTTTGGAATTTAAGCGATGAGCAACTGTTTCGGGTTGAACCGCTGAAAGAATCACATGATCGCTATCCGTAATAATAACTGCTCGGGTACGCCTACCATAAGTAGCATCGATTAGCATTCCCTTATCACGGCTTTCCTGGATGATCCTTTTAATGGGTGATGACTCGGGACTGACAATAGCGATTATGCGATTGGCGGAAACAATATTTCCAAACCCGATGTTGATAAGTTTAATCTCCATAATTTTACTCCAGGGCTCCCTTCTTAATTGCTGCCAAGTCTCTCTATTAAAGCTTGTCTTTGGCGGTTTCCGAGGCCCTGAATACGACGGGTCTCATCAATACCGATATCATTCATGATCTTTTTTGTTTTTACTTTGCCGATACGCGGTAATGATTCTAACAAATAGACTACTCTCATTTTAGCAACCACATCGTCATTAATATTCTCAAGCACTTCTAAGATGTTAGTCTTCCCATTTTTCAGGTTCTGACGGATTTTAGCTCTTTTGCTCCTTACTTCTTGCGCCTTTTTCAGAGCTTTGCGCTTGTCCTCCAGTGATAGTTTCGGTAAAGCCATTATTTTCACCTCCTATTCAATATTCTGAATTTGTTCGCGTATTTTTTCTAGTTCAGCTTTGAAGTTGATCACCAGTTGTGCAATAGTAATATCACTTGCTTTAGAACCAACAGTATTAATCTCCCGGTTTAATTCCTGAATTAAAAAATCCATTCGCCGGCCGATTGGCTCTGTGATCTCCAAAATTTGTTGAAACTGTCCCAGATGACTCTCAATACGGACCAATTCTTCTGTAATATCCGATTTATCTGCAAAAATGGCAATTTCAGTTGCCAGCCTTGAAGGATCAACCTCAATTCCTTCGGTAAGCTCGCCAATCCGTTTTGCCAATTTCTCTTGATAAGCGGCAACCACTTTGGGCGCCCGAGCTAAGAGCGTCATTCGATAATTTTCAAGAGTGGCTAGCTTTTCGCGAACATCGCGGCATAAACCTTTACCTTCCGTTTTCCGGTTATCAATTAAGGAATGCAAGGCCATGTCAAGAGCTTGTCTCACATTTTCAAATAACTTCTCTTGATCAATATCCGGTTGATGATATTCAAAAAGTTCCGGCAATGCAACGATTGTTTTTAAATCTATCTCGCCCTCAATCCCAAAATTCTCTTTGAGTTCTCCAATAATCTTCAAATAAGAACGCATAAATGATTGATTGAGTTCGACCTGATCTTCGATGGAAGAAAATTGTTCGATGATTACCGATATTTCAACTTTACCCCGGGAAATCTTACCAGAGATTTCGCGCCTTATTTTATCTTCCAGAAAGTTGTAATTTTTGGGGATTTTAAAATATAACTCTAAATAACGGTGATTAATAGATTTGAGGTCGATGGTGATGGTATAATCTTCACTCGTGAAAACGCCTCGACCATATCCTGTCATACTTAAGGCCAAAGTTAAATGTACCCTTTCCTGTTAATTTCCAAATAGTTATGGTAGATTAAATCGTAGATATTTATATTCCACCTGCTGTACCAAATTCCTCCTTTTTTCCAGGAATTTTCCGTGCAAAGCGGGAACTTTTTTCTCGAAGGACCGTTATATCAGGTATTACAAAGCTCCTCTTTATCATTACACCAAGGTTTGAAAAAATAGAATTGATTTGCTTATTTTTAACCAAAATGGAGGTTTTTACAATGAATCGAAAATATCTAGGCTACTTTGGAATAGCATTAATCTCATCATTTTTTACAGCGGCGCTTTGTTTGGTTTTACTGCCAAAAATATATAACCCCAATTTTGTTAGGCAAAATTACGCTAGCCAAACCAATCTAAAAAAAGTTGAGTACCTTAATGAACAAGTTAGAAGTAGCTCAATTATCAATGCCAGACAGAAAGCTGCTCCTTCTGTAGTCTATATCGATACGGTTTCAGTGGTCACTGCAGCCCCTGATATTCCTGAAGAATTTCGTGACTTTTTTCCACCGGGGATTTTTGGCGGAGGGCAGCAACAAGTACGGGGCGCCGGATCGGGATTTATCATTCGTCCCGATGGTTTCATTTTAACCAATGAACACGTGGTTAGAAATGCTCAAAATTTAAAAGTGACGCTCCAAGGCGGTAAAAAATTCGACGGGCGGGTTGTTGGAACCGATCCCCAAACCGACTTGGCTATTGTGAAAATCAATGCTACCCATTTACCCACTGCCGATCTCGGCGATTCCGACAGTCTGGTTCCAGGGCAATGGGCAGTCGCTATCGGTAATCCATATGGCTTTCATGATACAGTGACAGCTGGAATTATCAGTGCTCTTGGACGTTCCATCGATGATCCCAACAACCGCGGTTACCTGATTCAAACGGATGCTGCAATTAATCCCGGTAACAGTGGTGGGCCTCTTGTGGATCTTTCCGGAAAAGTTGTCGGTATTAACGAAGCAATTATTGCCAATGCCCAAGGTTTAGGATTTGCGATTCCGGTCAACTTAGCCAAAAAAATATCAAAAGAGCTGATTAATAAGGGAAAAGTCCAACGTCCGGCTGCACCATGGTTAGGAGTAGCCTTAACGGAGCTCAACGATCAAATTGCTAATTATTACGGATTGACCAATCAAGAAGGCGCCATTATTCAAGTTTATGACAACAGTCCTGCCAGCAAAGCAGGTTTACAAAATGGCGACATTATCAAAGAAGTCAATCATGTCAAAATAAAAAGTCCTCAGGATGTAGTGAAGGAAATAAGCAAAGCAAAAGTAGGTCAGGAGATTCAATTATTAATCTTTCGCGATCATGCGATGAGGGTCGTTAAAGTCAAGCTGGAAGCCAAGCCCCAACAATTTGATAAAAAGGCCAATAATCCAAGTCAAAATGACTTGCCTTTTAATCGTTAAATTACTAAAAACTGTTTATCCAAATTTCATAAACTTTTGGTATAATAAAGTTTAGAAAAGGTTACAAATTGAGATTACGTTCTTTATAAAATACGAATTTGTTTGGGAAAGAAGGTGGACCGATGTCAAACACTATTGTTGAGACTTTATCTGGAACACAAGTTGCTCAAGATCGTATCGAAATATTTGAAAGCCTGGTAAGGACTTACGAAAAGCCTTTGTTTCAATTTGCCTTTCGTTTATGCGGAAATCACCATGAGGCCCAGGATTTATTACAAGAAGGCTTTTTCCGGGCTTACAAATCATTTAACAAGTTTGAAGACGGTACCGCTTTTGATCGTTGGCTTTATCAGATCATTCACAATTTATATATTGACCATTATCGAAAAAAGAAAAATCGGCCGCTGGTTTCCTCAATTGATGAGCCCAGCCCGTATCTGGAAAACGAAAAACCAATCGAAATTGCCGACTGGACCAATAATCCGGAACAAGAGGCAGTCCGTTTCGAGTTAGGTGAACAAATTCAGGCCGGACTGGCTGAGTTGCCTACTGAATACCGATCAGCTGTAATTCTTTGTGATATCCAAGGCCTATCCTATGAGGAAATCGCTCAAATTCTTCGCTGTTCGATCGGCACCGTTCGTTCCAGGATCCATCGCGGTCGCAAAATACTGCGCCGTGTCTTGCTTCCCTATGTTCAAGGTAAGGAGGTTAAAGAAGTATGAACTGTCAACACGCCCAAAATTTAATTTCATCTTTTATCGACCGTGAACTCAGTGCGGATGAAACTCGAGAATTACGGAAACATTTATTCAATTGTTCCGAATGTGAAATTGAGTACCAAGAATTGCTGCATATAAAAGATTTTCTTGAGAATGTCATTCAAGAGCCCTTTGATTTCGATCCTTTGGAATCTTTACATTCCCGTTTGTTGAAAGAAGAGGACTCTTTTTTTCCATTTCCTAGCCAAAAAATTTGGATTCGTCGTTTGGGTATTGTTGCTGCTTGCTTCGTAATCTATTTTGTAACCAGCAACATCCTCTTCCCTTCCCATGGGAATACCTCCCCTCAGATGTCTATCCAGCGTTCTGAATTTAAGACCAGTCCGGTCGCTTGGGATCAAAACATCTCTATCGATCAATCGGTGTCTGTTTACCAAGCATCACTCATTTTACCTTAAGACACTTCAATTGAATAAATATATCATCAAAAAGAGCCTCTCCAACGAGAACGCTCTTTTTTTACTCGGTTTTTGGTTATTGAAAACGCTGGACTCAAAATAGGGAATTTGCCAATTTTCACTGAAATAAATTCATAAAATAACCCGTCTAAGACAACTCAGACGGGTTTGAGTCAAAATATTTTTTTAAAAATTACTTCTTAGCAACGGAATCTTTTAAGGCTTTCCCAGCTTTAAATACCGGTACTTTTCGGGCAGCAATTTTAATAACCTTACCGGTTTGCGGGTTACGGCCATTCCGTGCTTCCCTTTTTCTTACATCAAAGCTGCCAAAACCAATTAATTGCACTTTGTTGCCTTTGGTTAAAGAGCCTTTGATCGCCTCTATCATTGCATCAATGGCTTGTCCCGAAGCTTTTTTGGTCAATTTTGTTTTTCCCGCCACTTTGTCAATGAGTTCTGTTTTCGTCAATTCAATCGCCTCCTGTTTTTTTGAGTAAACTATTGGGGTAACACATGCAATGACTGCGTTTTGTTTTGCTAACCCCCGCTAAATTAATATTCGGTAATTATTAGATAAACTTTATAGTTAATTTTAGCGGTTTTGCGATTTTAAAATTCTTGAAAGGTAACTTAATACCGGTTATAGTATGATCCATTTTCTGAAGTCCTTATTCCACAAGGATCTACTACAATCGGCTTGCCGCAATTATGGAACAGAAAATAATTCCCGGTCTACTATCAGGAAATAGTTTACATAGAGGCAAAGACCGTTCCTGTCGGCGGCCATCGTTTTCATTTACGCGGACATTTCACCGGTTACCTCGATCCTTTCTACCATCACAGAAATGCTTTTTATCATCACCAGAATGACTGCGAAGATGTTGTATCCGGTTAAAAAATAAAACAGGAGTGTACGTGCACCTCCTGCAATAGTTTTAAGCTTGAATTTCAATTTCCAATTGGATTCAGGCACCAAAATATTAATAGCACTCAATAAGTACCCAAGAACGGCAGCCAACTATCATTTCCCACTTACTGATTTTCCTGCTTAGGTACTGTAGACCCTTCTTCTTCCTCTTCTTCATCTGATTCTTCTAACTCATCAAGCGCTTCGCAGACTTTAGCAAATTCATCATCATCTTCAATATCCACTAAAACTTCTTCGCCTTCTTCATCAGCTTCAATACGGAATATCACCGCTTCTTCTTGATCTTCCTCTTTCTCTTGCACTTCAGGGACCATCACTGCATATTTGGCCTCCTCGACTTCCACAATATTTAATAAATTAAAGCGATGTTCGTGACCTTCTTCATCCACCAAGGTTATCCAATTTGTTTCTTGATCAGCCATTTTATTTCCTCCTATTTATATTCATTCGCCAATTTCTTAAGGCAAATTTTCAACCGAACTTTAAAACGGATTCTAAAGTTTATGCCGGTTTGATCTGGATTATATCATTTGGAAGGCACTTTGAAAATCACTTTTATAAGATTTGGCCTAAATTTTAGCACGAACTTTGCTATATTTTGCCCCTTCAAGACATCTTAATACCATTTTTAAAATCTAAAAAATTTTGCAAAATAATACCGGCAGCGACTTGATCAATTTTACCTTTCCGCTCTCTACGAGACATGTCGGCCTCAATCAATACTCGCTGCGCCGAGACTGTGGAAAGTCTTTCATCCCAATATTCGATTGAAATCCCACAGCGGTTTGTCAAGGCTGTTCCAAAATCCCTGGCTTTATCGGCCATAATCCCTTCGCTTCCATTCATATTTCTGGGTAACCCCAATACCACTCCGGTTACTTCATAGTCTTGAATCACTTGAGAAAGATAATTCAAGTCTTGTTTTAAAGAACCCTTCCGTTGCCAAACTGAAAAAGGCTGCGCCGTTAATTCCATCGGATCACTTAATGCCAGTCCGATTCGTCGTTCTCCCAAATCCAATCCTAGCCAACGCATATATATATTCTCCAACCTTTATATTTCTAAGCGGCCTTCCCCTAACTTGCAGGGAAATAAAGCCGGGCATAGATTGCCCATAATGATACCAATAAACTATTCAATCCAAACTCCCGCCAACATAATTTTAAAAAATTCATAGCGGTTGATTCGTTTTCGAGCCTGCTGGAAATAAGATCCGAATCTGAAAACCAAAGTTTGGTAAGGCCGTTCGATAACCCTCCAATTGAAACTTAGCATCCGCAATCTCACTTTGACGGGTTAAAATAGCCTTTGCCTCGGCAATGGGTTTTCCCTTAATTAAATTTTTAATTTTGTCGGAATTCAGCAGACCTCTGATTTGTCCTTGTCCTTCTAATTCTAAACGAGCACTTTCGTCATTAAAATGAGTGAGTTGCATCGAAACTAAAGTTACTTTTGAGTCCTGGGCTTCAAAATGGGCTGGGATGACTCGTTCAAATTTCCCTTTTAAAAATTTTTGAATTCCCACGGTTGTAGGAGCCAAAACTTTAATTTGGTATTCAATGTCTGTTTCTAGAGAATCACTTTCCGCACCGATATCAGGTTTACTCGTAACATGAATAATTTCTGTTTTGGCAAGATCCTGAAAGTATAAATAATCTTTATTGACCAAACCGTGAGCCTGATCACCAAAAGAAAGTTGCATCTGTTTTCCGGCCTCGTCCTCCCCTTTTTTAACATCATTCAAATCGACAATGGCCACTTGTTGGTCGATTCCGTCATGGGTCGGAAGCGGATTGGTTACTTTCAAAAGATTACGATATTTTCCTTCGACAGCGGTAATTGATTTGGCAGGTTGGTTACCGTCAGTACCTTTTCTATCTGCAATAATAGTAACCTCTGCTTTTCCATAACTTTCTCCAACAATAATTCCCATCTCTGTTTTAGTTTCCTTTTTAGGTATCAAAACATCCTTATCGGTTTGAAAATGGATGCCGTTTCTTCCATCAAGGGTACTCCCTTTGAGGAGCAAAATAGGCTGATTAGAACCATTAATAATCATAATTTTCCCAATTGCAGCAGTAATTCCGATCACCTTATGACCCGTTGTAACGGTCTGACTTGTTACAGTAAAATTTTGCGTTAAAACCTCTGCCGGTATATTACCATGAATAATGTCGGCATCCGTAAAAGCAATAGCCGTTTTGGCGGCTGTTTTGAATGCTAATGTTTGGACTTTCGGGTAAATCATAATGGTCGCCTTAGGCTGTAAAAACCACCAAATCGCCATGATTAAAGTGAAAAACAATAATACAAGTGCCGGTATCAAGCGGCTGTATTGGGATGGCTTTAAAGATAAGGAACGCGCATCACGTGTTTCGGTAATAGCCGCATTTTGGGCCTCACTGGGATACTGCGGCTCCCTGACCGCCGGTTTAGCTTCACTCACCGGATTCTCGCGATTCCAAACGGTGGAAATCCCCAAACGTTGAGCGAGGGAAATTAAACCGGGTTCAACACCATTGATAATAATTTCTTTTTCTTCTTCTTCGGCGTAGAATTTCAATAATCGTAAGTTGATCTCATTGGTCAACAGCGAACAATTTTCAGGTACTTCAATGACGATCTCAGACTCGGAAGTATTAATAATTTCCCGGGCCAGTTGTTCAATTTTATATTCGGGATTCAATTGGATAATTTTATGAATCCCCATCCGGCTCATCTCCTTTTTTGGCGCTCAAATCTTCTATAATTAACAGTAATAACATAGGAAGCCCAAAAATATACATCGTAGTGACCGTAACAATTCCCGAATCATTAATCAACAATGCTATAATGGCCGATAAAGTTAAACCATAAAAACCCCTGGTTTGATTGGGATATTTCTGAATGAAACGGGCTACCGGTAAGGGCGGCTTTTTATATAAGAATGGAATAGCTAGTAAAATTAATATTAAAACTTTGGTCCAAAAAGTATAGGCAATTAAACGGATATTTAATTCCAATTTACGTTGAATCAAATTCACAATCGTGTCAAATCCTTGACTGCGAATAACCTCTAAGAACTGACCAAAGTGAGTCATATTGGTATTGTTCAGAAAATAATCCCATAACCCAACCAACACCAATAAAAAAACAGCCGCTACAATTAAACCGACGATCTCTTTCCATCGAATCGGCCGTCTCAGCCAAAGATACGTAGTGATTCCAAGTCCTATAAGAGCTGTGGCCCCACCCCCGATACTTGAACCCAGATTGGGATGAGCCAGAAAAATCGCCAAAAAGCCAGTGAGCAACCATAGTATTTGATTCCGATAACGGTTCATCTTCGATAAGTAAATGGATACCGTTACAATGACAGCCCCTAACAAAAAGCCCATATATTCATTACCAACGCCATAAAAACGAGCTCCAGCAATAGCTGAATAGCCAAAGAAAGAACGCAATTCTAAAATACCATTAAAAAACCCGTCAAAAAGAATTACCGCTATCGTTAACAAAGAAATACCGGATAGGACCAACAGAGGACTTCCATGCGCCCAATAGCGAACCATTACCCAAACGAGAGTCGCGAGTCCCAATGTCCACCCCAGGACGGCAAACCAATTAAGGGGATTTATCATGGCTTCGATTAAAAAAACAACTGGAATCGTAATCAAATATAAATAAACTTGAGCTAAATATTGCAACAATTTGAGCTGCTTTGGCCAAAAAAAAGCCCCGATAATTCCGATTAGTATCAGGCCAATCAATAAATAGGAGTATGTTGTCAATAATGGCCAGCGTATATTATAATTTTGGATTAATTGCTGCTGTTCGGAACGGATTAAATGCCAATCGCCCGGCACCCGCCGTAAAACATGGCCGCTAAAATATCTGGACTTTGGAATATTCAAATAATGGAGCATAGTGATGGGCAAATCATAACAAGTGATAATTCCTTTTTTGCGGGTACTTGGGGAATAGAGAATTCCGCCCTTAAAACCAGGTCCTTTAAGAACCACCGGACTTAGCCGTTGGCCGGCTCCAATATTCTGTAATGGAGGTTGTGCTGTAAAAAGCATCGTCAATGTGGTATGAAAATCGATTTCTTGAAAAAACTGTCCCAACAACCGGTCGTATTGATGGATAACCTGCTTTCGAAACCGCTCCCTTTGAAGTTCCGATAAATAAAGGCTAAAACGTTCCAATCGTTCTAAATCTCCCAATGTTACTGCCACAGCACTCGCTTTTTGATGAAAATCGCGCCAGGTATTGAACACTTGATTAGTATCAGTCCGCAGGCCAAAAGGGAATGAAGGATCATTATTAAGGGATTTCGACCCTATATCACCATAATCAAGCTGCCCTTTTTGATCCATCAATAATAAAGCACCGCAACGGCTAATCAAGTCAGCATCGGCATTACCGATGGCCGCTGTTTTCAACGAATGGCGATGCAACAGTTCGCCAAACAGTCCGATATTCTGAGTAATATCCCGGCTATTGAGTTGAATGATTTTAGCCAAAGCGATATTGACAACTCCGGTTGTTCCTGCTCGATAACCCGTAAGAGAATGATATAAATCTCCAACCGCTACCTGTCGATATTTTTCATTGACATCAAACAACAAATAATTTTCTTCGGCTGCCTTAACTTGAGTACCGCTGTTAAAGCTAAAATAGATCTGATCCAAAGCCACCGGTTCCGAAAGCGGCGTAGTCATGATTCCCACAGCCCCGTTTTTAACAAACCGATAAAGATTTGGATATTGGGGGGTTATATCCTCAAGCGTGAGTCGAGGTATATCAAAAATCAATATATTCTTAGATTGGGTAGCGCTCAATGAGGGCTGGCAAATAGAAAATACTATCGAAATGAACAGTATGATTATAAATATCCGATGCCGCAAACACAGCCACCCCTTTTTATTCCGGAAAATAAATCTCAATTTGTTTCTTTTATTTTAAATATCATAAAGAAAAAGCGGATAAAATCCGCTTTATACTCATAATACCGAATCCTCCTATAATTGTCAATCGGGCTCTAAAAACTTCAAATCCAGTTTTTCAGCTGTCTGCTCAGAGCTCTCATCGTCGAAACAGATTTCATAAAAACTTCTGATCATAATACCGACAATTGCCCCTAAAGGGACGGCAAATATCATTCCCATGAGCCCAAAAGCAGTACCTCCAAACATGATTAAATAAATTACAGTGACCGGGTTCAGTTTTAAACTATAACTTATAATCCGCGGGGATAGAAAAACAGCTTCAATTTGATTAATTACGAGAAATAAAATAATCACATACAATACCAGCCAAGGAGACTTTAATAGGGCAAATACAATTAAAGGAATTGCACCAATAATGGGGCCAAAATACGGAATAACATTAAAGACACCGACTATAAAGCCTAACAGAATAGCCGCTTCAAATCCCAATAGACTTAAGCCAATCGCAAATAATGATCCCACGATTAAAATATCCAGTAATTGACTGCGAATATAGTATTTAAAAACAGCATCGATTTTTAACAAAGTATAGGTCCAATGACTTCCTAGATGTTTATGAGCCCATTGTAAAATATTTTTTTTTAACCGCGGATAATCCCTACTGATATAATAGGCAATCAGCGGAATAAGCAAATAAACTAATGACTGGGAAAAAGCCTTGATCGTAGTCCGTCCCAGTTGCAGAAATAAATCTTGAAAACTATTGCCGATTCTTTGCGTTAAATCTTCGGTCATGATCTGTGTATTAAAAGGAAGTTGCCAACGATTTAAAATTCCATTGAACCTATTCTGAATTTCCCGGAGATCCACCAATATTTGGGGTAACTTTTGAATCAGCGCCGTCAAATCCCGGATCAGACGAGGAATTAATATTTCAAGAATTAAAGCGCCAATCACCAAAACCGTTCCATAAATTGTTAATATTGCCCAATCGCGGCGCGAGCCTCTTTTTTCTAAGAATTCGACAATTGGATTGAGAGCGTATGCCAAAAAAAAAGCCAAAATAAAGGGCAGCAATATTACCCGCGATAAGTATATAGCAATGAATGCAATCGTTATGGTAACAATTAAAAATAACAGTTTTTTTAAAGTCAATCTTGACTCCATGCTTGACGATATTCAAAAAAGGGCTGTCTTAAAAGTCTTTGAATAAAAGAATTGTACACAATATTGGATAAAGGCATTTGACCCAAGCCAAATATTGTATATTTTGTCCCCTATCAAGGCCTTTAGACAGCCTATTTACAATTATGAAGTCCGGTGAGCCAGTTTACGTGAAAATGCTTCCGTACCGTTTTTTACGGCAGAAGTCCATCTTCTGGCATTATCCCGTACCATCTTTACAGTTCCCCGAGTTCGTCCGCTTAATTGGTCCGATTGGATATTCATACTTTTCATGACTCCTGATCTTTTGCGCATCAGCATGACAACTCCTACGGTAGCACCAATTATGCTTCCGGTAATAATCCCTCTCAATAGTTTATTCATTCATACACTCACCTCTTTCCGATAGGTCGCTTTATGGATATTATCTCCCACTCGAAGAGGGGTTAATCATAATTTTAATGAAATGACTTATCAATCGTACCGCCACCCAGCATCAGATCACTGCGGTAAAAGACCACCGCTTGTCCAGGTGTAACGGCAGGCTGAGGATTTTGAAATTCAATTTTCACTTGGTCCGGCCCGACTGGAGTGGCTATAGCTAATACTGGTTTAGCGCTATAACGAATTTTAACTTCAACCTCCTGCGGAGAGTTTAGAGTATCAAAGGCAATCCAATTTATTTTTGAAGCCAGTAATCCTTTGCTAAAAACCCCTTCTTTCGTACCTACAACCACTTCATTGGTTTCCGGCCTGATTTCAGTTACAAAAAGGGGAGTCCCGGTTGCGATTCCAAGGCCTTTGCGTTGGCCAATCGTAAAATTAGAAATCCCTTGATGACGGCCTAAAACATGGCCTTCCGGATCTACGATTGTCCCTGGTTTAACAGAACCCGGGGAATATTCATTAATAAAACGGCCATAGTCCTGATCCGGAATAAAGCAAATTTCTTGACTATCCGGTTTATCGGCAACTCTCAGCCCAATCTCGGCAGCTATTTTACGGATGGCGGTTTTTTCATAACCACCAAGCGGAAAAAGACTACGGGCCAATTGAGCTTGTTTGAGACCATACAAAACATAACTTTGATCTTTGGTTCCGTCAATACCCTTCCGTAAAAGCCAACGGCCCGTATTCAAATCTTGGTCCTTTTGTACATAATGACCGGTTGCTATAAAGTCACCGCCTAAAGATAAGCTTTTCTCAAGCAGATTATCAAATTTAAGACTATGATTGCAGACAATACAAGGGTTGGGAGTTCGACCCTGCAGGTATTCGGCGACAAAATAATCAATGACCTTTTCCCGAAAAGGTGCTTGAAAGTTGAGCACATAATAAGGAATACCCAATTTACCTGCTACCGCCCTGGCATCCTCCACCGCTCCCAGGGAACAGCAACCCCCTTCGACCTCTTCACCATAAGGTAAATCACTGGGCCAAATTTGCATGGTAACCCCAATGACTTCATATCCCTGCTTTAATAAAAGAGCTGCGGCGACAGAACTATCAACGCCACCACTCATAGCCATGATGACCCGGACCATGTTTCCTCCTAGATGATAAAAGCTAAATACAAAAATCTAAATTTATAGTTGTGAAATCAACGATTTATACTGACGCTCGACTTGAATCGTAAAGCGGCGACATTGCCCGCAATTTATTGACAATTTCCGGTAAAACCACTAATAAATAATCAATCTCTTCTTTAGAGTTCGATTTACCCAAAGTTAGTCTCAGAGAGCCATGAGCAATCTCGGGGCTGATACCCATTGCTAATAATACATGGGAAGGCTCCAAAGAACCTGAAGTACAAGCCGAACCGCTGGAAGCGGCAACCCCTTTCAAGTCCAGATTCAGTAGTAATGATTCGCCCTCAATATACTCGAAGCTGAAATTGATATTTCCAGGCAAACGCTGTGTTCGATGTCCATTTAAATGGACATGCTCAATATGTTTTAAAACATTATCAATAAAATAATCCCTTAAATAACTGATCTTAGCTTGATTCTCGGCTATATGCTCATTCGCAAGCTGTAATGCCCTAGCCAGTCCCACGATACCGGCAATATTTTCGGTGCCCGCCCGCCGGTTTCGCTCTTGACCGCCTCCGTGAAGAAAAGAATGAATCAGGGTACCTTTCCTGATATATAAAGCTCCTACTCCTTTTGGACCATAAAATTTATGTGCGGATAAAGAAAGTAAATCGACGGATAAATCATTGACATTCACCGGTATCGAACCGACCGATTGCACTGCATCCGTATGAAAAAGAATTTTTCTTTCCCGAAGTACTTTACCGATATCGGCAATGGGCTGAATTACACCCACTTCATTATTGGCATGCATAATGGAAACCAAAATCGTCCTGTCAGTCAGTGCTTGGAACACCTCTTGAGGGTCTACCATACCCTCCGTATTGACCGGAATATAAGTCACTTCAAATCCTTGCTTTTCCAAATACTTACAAGCGTCCAAGACCGCATGGTGTTCAATGGTGGAAGTAATAATATGATTTCCCTTGTCTTTATGAGCTGAAACAATCCCCTTCAGTGCCATATTGTCACTTTCGGAACCGCATCCTGTAAAAACGATTTCACTAGGCTCATTAGCGCCTAGCTCTTTAGCTACCATAAGCCTGGCATCCTCAACAGCCTTGCGGTTTTCTCTGCCAAACCAGTGTATGCTTGAGGGATTACCGAATGACTCTGTATAATAGGGCAACATGACCTGTAAAACTTCAGGATCAACGGGAGTGGTTGCCGCATGATCAAAATATATTTTCTGCAAAGTTATCACTCCTGAAATAAATATAATACATATTCCTGCTTTTCTTAACCCGGCAGAATTAAATTCCGAGTTAAATACTAAGAATTAAGCAAATCCTAACATACCTATTTTTGACTGTCAATGCCTTTTGTATAACCAACCTTACCTAAACGAAAAAAAGTCCCGTTGAAGACAAACCTTTGCAAGGATCTTGTTTACAGGACTATCAACTTAGATAATACTTTTAACCCAGATTATTTACTTTATCAGGCCAAGGTAATTTCCGATTCCCAGAGAACCTAATTCAGGATCATAAGCATTGATCCATTGAAGGAAAAATGCCTTATGGCTTTTCCCAAAAAACTTGTTTCCGGGATTCAGACGATTGCCGGTTTATCTATGATCACCAATTCATTAATAAAGTGCATAATCTTCTTGACCGAACCATGATACCGAAGTTGAATAATCAACTCATGCTGATTCAATAAAACTTGCACCACACCTGACTCGAAAAGAATTTTTTTGAAATCAAAAGAATTCCAACATTCCCTTGCGGAAGATGTATTATTCGTTAAAGCAAACCAATGATTATCAATTTGCGGATCATTTGTGAGAAAACGCTTAAAATCGCCCCACTCCCTTTTTTTCTGCCGCATGGGGTAGAACTCTAAGATAGCATTCTCCGCACAGTCTGGACTGTGAAGATACATCCGGATTTCCAATCCGGAATTTGCTTTTAAAGAATCAATTGATGCTTCTAAAAAACGGATTTTTATTTCCCATCCCCGGTATATGGTATTAATTTGAGAATATACATTCGACAAAAGCATCCCGTTTTTTTCAGGGACTGCATCCAAAAGTTCAGCCAATCTCGTCAGTATCGTATGATGATATAATTTCACAGGCCAATTGGTCGCAAAAATTGAGATTAAAAAAAAGGCTGTCAACAATAAAACTAGAATATACATAATTGTCTCCAATTTTATTTTCTTAACCAAATAACCAAGGCCATAATCAAGACGAAAAAGAAACCGATAGTAACGGCCAGAACCCCACTCTGATCACGATCAATCCGTAAGAAATTTAGGCCGATGAAAAGCCCAACAACACTAACAATGAGCATAAGTCTCGCATTGGCCGTAGCTGTAACAAAAAGCAATACTCCAGCCGAGATAATGTTAAACTGAGTGGTTGTAATTTTCATTACCTATTCCCAATCCTCACAATGGGTAATTTCTTATCACTTCACGCAAAAATGGCAAAACAAATTGATATCAGATTGTTCATGCTCCGCAAATAAGCCCATCATTAAAATTTATCTGGATTGGCAATTAATCCCATCCTTGAAGCGAGCATTATATGCATCAAAATTAGGGACAATTCGATGATAATCCTGACTTACCAATGGTGAGTTAATTATATAATCTGCAGAAGCTCGATTACAGGCTACCGGAACATTCCATACGGCTGCAATTCGAAGCAACGCCTTAACATCGGGATCATGAGGTTGCGGCTCCAGCGGATCCCAGAAAAAAATCAGCATATCGATTTTTCCCTCGGAAATATAGGCTCCCACCTCTAAGTCGCCTCCTAGAGGACCGCTTTTGAATTTATGGACTTCCATTTGCAAGGCAGTTTCTAACAATTTTCCAGTTGTACCCGTTGCAAAAAGATGATGTTTTATTAAGATATCACTATATTGTTTAGCCCATTCCAATAAGCTTTTTTTCTCGTGATCATGGGCAACCATTGCTATATTCTTGGGCTTCAAAATTATTGAATCATGACTTGTCATATTATTCCCTCCATTTTCACCATTTCTTTCATTATACCTTACTTCATGGCAAAATGCTTGAATTTATGCAAATTCAATCCGGGAAAATAAAAATCCGGTGTAGCTGATTACACCAGATTTAAGTTAATGCAACTATGTATTTTTAAATTTGATCCTAATATCGGGAACTATCTCCAATCCAAGGTTAAGACCAACAAAAATCATCCTACATATTTATCAATTTCCCCGACAATTTCCTTTTT
>DNPQ01000009.1:9498-17261 GCA_003501335.1 Bacillota bacterium | reverse complement strand
ATCATAATGATATCGGCTTTCCGGGCCTTACCGGCTGCCATGCCGTCAAAAACCACCGCTGCCGGATCGGCTCCTTCCTGATGATGGATGACCGGAATCCCCAAACGTTCCCCCCACAGCATCAACTGTTCCGTAGCAGCCGCCCGAAAAGTATCCGCGGCTGTAAAGATGACTTGCCGGTTATTTTCCTTGATCCGGGCGCCTATTTTGGCAATGGTAGTCGTTTTTCCGACACCATTGACCCCGATCACCAAGTACACTTTATGGGTATCCTTAAAATTGAAAGGTTTTTTCCCGACGGATTCCAGGATCTTTCGAATTTCGGTGATCAAGGCCTCTTTTAATTGGGAAGGCTCACTCAAGCCCTGTTCCTTAACAAGCTTGCGAAGCCTGTCGGTCAAGTCGGTGGCTGTTTCAACCCCGACATCGGCCATAATCAAAGTATCCTCAAGGTCGGTAAAAAACTCCTCATCAATTTTTTGGGACCCTGCAAAAATTCCCTCAATATTTTGGACAAAACTGGATTTGGTCTTGGAAAGCCCCGCCTTGAGCCGGGCAAAAAGGCCTGAATTGGCTTCGCTCATCTACATTCGACTCCTGTGGTAAATTAGTTTGGATTAGGTAAATGCTTTTTTCATTGCCGGTAATAAATAAATTAAGGATTCGATTCGGAAATTCATCCCTGGCAAATTCGATCGCGATTTGCTAGGGAAACGCCTAAAACCTACCCTATCCCTTAAAGGGAACTAGTATGACTTCGGAGTTAATTGTTTAGGCTTTCGTGGGTTAACCACAAGTAATTAGCATTAATTTTTTAGCCGATTCCCTTTAAGATGCTAGCTAGTCTTTGAAAAATGATTATTCATTCCCTTTTGTGCCAAAGACTTCCCATTTCCTAGCTTCTCCGATTCTATATTACTAATTCCTCAACCCTTACCCAGCCTTTTGGACTTGATTCAGATCCAGGGAAATTAATTTCGTAACTCCCATTTCTTCCATAGTGACCCCATAAAGGGTACTGGCTGCTTCCATGGTGCCGCGGCGGTGGGTAACTACAATGAACTGCAATTGTTTACTGAACATCTCCAGTAAATGGGCAAACCGCGAAACATTGACCTCGTCGAGGGCTGCATCAATCTCGTCCAGCACACAAAATGGCGACGGCTTCACCGCCAAAATCGAAAATAACAAAGCAATCGCCGTCATGGCCCGTTCACCGCCGGAAAGCAAACTCAAAGACTGCAGTTTCTTCCCCGGAGGCTGAGCGACAATTTCGATTCCTGAATCCAAAGAATTCTCCGGGTCCAGCAAAAACAAGTCGGCGACTCCGCCTTCAAATAGTTCGGCATAGATTTTTTTAAATTGGATCTTTACTTCCTGAAAAGTCTCATTAAAACGCTTCACAATGGTGCTTTCAATCTCCGCAATGACTTTTAAAAGCGATTCTTTGGCATGGGTCAAATCCTGGGATTGATTGGTCAAGAAATCAAATCTTTGCTTAATCTGCTGATAATCTTCGACGGCCGCCAAATTGACAGTACCCAATTTTCGGAGCTCTTCTTTATGTTCTTCAATCTGGGTTAGCGCATCGGGTGGACTCGTCCAGGAAGGATCGATTTGAGCCATCCAATCGTTGCCGTAATCCTCTTTTAAATTGTTGAGCTGATTCTCCAATTCCAAGGTAGTCTGATTGATAAGCAAGTCATATTGATGCAATTGATTTTGAAAATCAGTATTCTTGCGGCGAAAGCTTCTTTCCTTGAACTCTAATTCTTTAATAACCGCTAATACTTGTTCTTTCTCCTGTTTGCTTTGGGTAACCAAAGATTCTTGACTTGCCAGCTTATTCTTTTCTTCAACGATACGCGCTTCTAAAGCGGCGATTTGTTCCCGGATCTTAAGCCTTTCGGCTTCAAGCTGCTGCTTTCGCATTTCAAAATCATTATCCGAATCGTCGATTTCTGTGATTTGCCGTAACAGACGATCTTTTAAAGCTATTTTACCGTTTGCCTCCTGATAGGCCGCGCTTAACCTTGATTTTAAGTCGCTGAGCCCTTCAATAAGGCCGTCTTTACTTTGTTTACTCTGGCGCATTTCTTCCGTAAATCCGGTTAATTGCCCTTCAATCCGATGGAGCTCGGTCTGTTTGGCTTCGATGGCAGCGGCTAATTCCTGATAATCGCTGTCAAAGCGTTCCGTCTGGCTGGCGAGTTCGTCTCTTTGCTCCATTAAGGAAGTGATCTCTTGATGAGAACGGGTTACAGTGCCCTCAGTGATCTGCAATTCCCTGTCAATCGACGCTTTCCTTATTTTCGCCTCTTGCTCATGCTTTTTAGCGGCTTCGATTTCATGGCTCAACTGGATAAATTGATTCTTCAGATCCTTTACATTTTGCAAGCCTTTTGCCAAATTGACTTCCGCTTCATTTTTTTCCTGTTTTAAATCTTCAATTTCACGGCGGCGGCTCAACAGTCCCAAGCGACGTTTATCGATACTGCCGCCGGTAATGGAACCGCCGGGGTTTACCAAATCTCCTTCCGGAGTCACAATCCGGAAGCTGCGGTCCAATTTGGAACTGATCTGGACGGCAGTCTTCAGGTCAGGGGCCACCACAGTCTGGTGCAACATATAATTCAGGGCCCCGCGATACTTCGGATCAAACTCCAGCAGGGAAATGGCCGGCTGGCATCCATACTGCTGCAACATATTATGATATTGCTGCATTTTGCTGTCGCTGGATTCAATGGTGTTTAACGGTAAAAACGTCGCCCGGCCTTTATTATAACGTTTCAAATAGGCAATAGCATCCTGGGCGCTGCGGTCATCTTCAATAACCACATTTTGCAGGCTGGAACCGAGGGCCGTCTCGATGGCCAGTTCCATCCCGCTCTGAACTTGGATTAAATCAGCCACAATGCCTTGAATGCTCCGAGAAAAAGGCTGATCAACAGCTTCGGCCACCAGCGCCTTGACTCCCTGAAAATAGCCCTGATAACTGCGCTCCATTTCATCGAGAAGCCCGTACTTACTTTCCAGCCCCCGGATTTTTTCTTTCAGCTCTAAATTTTTATTTTCACAGGAAGTCAGTTCACTTTCTTTTTCCTTGAGTTCACCGGCCAACTTCGATTGGGAATCATGGTCCTGTTCGATTTCAGCCAGAATCCCTCCCAATTGTTCTTTCTTGGCTGCCAGATCCCGTTCAAACTCTCCTAACTGAGCCCCAATCGTCGCCATTTGCTTTTCAAAGTCGCCGATCTGTTTTAAAATGAAATCTTTTTGCAGATGATTGGTATTCATTTTGTTTTTCAAGGCGGCGATTTCATTGAGGGTTTCGATAATGCTGTCTTTCAGGCCTTGTTCCTGGGCTTCAAATTGAAGCAATTCCTTATTTTGAGCTGCTAATTTTCCTTCAATTTGAATTAAGGCTGCCTCATCGCTTCCCGATTTTTCTTTGATAGCCGTTATTTCTTGTTCAATCATGGATTGTTCTTGAGAAATGGCTTCTCTGCGGCTCATATTGGCAGTTTTATTATTTTGGTACTCTTGTTCCTGTTGTTCCAAATCACCAAATTTCGTTTGCAAAAAGCCGATCTGCTCGGTGCACTTGTCGATCTGGTTTTGAATCCGGTAATAATCCTCATTCATTTCAGTAATCTGGTTATCATAGTTCAATGACTGCAGACGGCTTTTTTCAAGTTCGCCCTCGATAATACTCTCCTGGCCCTCGAAATCCTGGTATTGTTGTTCAATATCCTTTTTGGCCTTATCGAGCTCTTCCAGTTTGACTTGATGATTTTGAATCAAACCGCCGAAATGGTTAATTTCCAGGCAGGAAAGTTCTTCCTTAAGATGCAGATATGATTGAGCCAGGTTTGACTGAGTTTCCAAGGGCCCCAGCTGAGCTTCTAATTCACTTAAGATATCCTGCAAGCGCAACAAATTACGGTCCGTCTCTTCCAATTTACGCTCCGCCACTTGTTTACGGGTTTTATATTTAATAATTCCGGCTGCTTCTTCAAAAATATTCCGTCTTTCTTCGGGCCGCACCGACAGGATGGAATCAATTTTCCCTTGTCCAATGACGGAATAAGCTTCTTTTCCAAGGCCGGTATCATAAAAGAGTTCCAAAATATCCCGCAGGCGCACGGAAGATTTATTGATCAAATAATCGCTCTCACCGGAACGAAATAATTTCCGGGTAACCGCGATTTCGCTAAAATCAACCGGAAGAGAACGATCCGAATTATCAAGGACGATGGTAACCTCAGCAAGTCCTAAGGGCTTGCGTTCGGCGCTGCCGGCAAAAATTACATCATCCATTTTGGCGCCGCGTAAATTCTTAATGCTTTGTTCTCCCAAAACCCAGCGCAGCGCATCCGAAATATTACTTTTACCGCTACCGTTGGGGCCGACAATGGCTGTAACTCCCGGCAAAAATTGCAATTTAATTTTATCGGCAAAAGACTTAAAGCCGATGATTTCAAGGCGTTTTAAATACAAAGAAATCCCCCTTTTGACTTATAGCAAAAACATTTTACCATAACCCGGATAAAAAAGGAATGGGCCGTCCCAAAGGGCTTTCAACCAAGGTTCAAACCCAATATAATATCGTAACACATTGCAATTCCTATATTTCTACTTTTTCACAAGAAAACATTGGGGATGGATTTCTTTATTGATTTTTTAAAAATTTCTCGACCTCATCGGCAATCATGATACCGCTGCGGCTATTCAAGTGGACACCGTCCGTGTGCAGCAAATAACCATTTTTAAAAGCGATCGCATCAAAGTCTTCTTTTGATATCAAATGTTCAACCAGGGCTTTTCCGATTTGCTGATATTCCCCATTGTATACCGACGCCGAAGTTCTTTGGCTCCCCATCAGATAGCGGACTTGCCGGTCGTAAACAGGTAAGAACCGTACTTTTTGCCGGGCGGCAACGGCCTGAATCACCTGATTATATTTCAAAGCCTGATTGTTGACAGCCGAATGAATTGATTCTCCCATCAAAGGCAAACCGGCCAGTGCAATTTGAGCTTTCGTGTTTTGTTGTAAATTTTGAACAATGAGGGCTAAATTTTGACTATATGAATCCAAACCGGGATGATTGGGAATCCGTTTCACTACTTTAAAGTAATCAGCAAACTTTGGATACAGGGAACCGATTAAATCATTAGCGCCTATCTGAATCACAATATAGGCCGGTCTGCAAGCGACGATGGGTCCCAGACGTTGTAACAAATTGTAGGATAAATCGCTGTTCATTCCGGCATTGATGAACTGGAAATTTTGCAAATCCGGTTTTTGGTCCAAATACTCAACATAGTTGAAACTAATCTGCCCCCGCACCATATCGTCACCTGCAATGACCACAGCCCTTCTTCCGGGCCGGTGCAAGCTCCCGCTGGCATAACGGGCCGGGTTGTTAATGGCCGGTTGGAAAAGGGACTGATACGCCAATGTCGCCAAGAAACCCAAAAAAACCAATAATAAGTACCAAAGCCCTTTTCCTGCAGAAAAACTCTTTTTCTTCTTATACGCCATATTGACCCCTGATTTCCTTTGATTTGAAATGAAATATTTAAAAAAACAGGTTTTCCCCATTCTGAAACGAAGTATTGAAAAACACGTTTCCCCAGATTGAATAAAATATTGCAAAACGAGTTTTCCTGGATTGAAACAGAATATTGAAAAACGAGTTTTCCTGGATTATTATCGGATCAATCTTATCATAACAATATAGCTCTGGATGATACTTTTTTAAAAGTTCACAAGGAACTAAACCGATCCGGCGTAGATACCGAAACTCAACCACCACCGGCTAAAGTCGCGTAAAACGCGCAGGGTTTGGATCCCCGTTGTTGAGACAATCAATACGTAAGAAAGAGAGGTTCATCCGATGGAAAAGAGCAGTTTTGCCCTAAACGATTATGCGCACTCCTTTAAAAAAGGAAATTTTGTTTATCTTGAAGGAGATTCCGCCGCGAAGCTTTATATGATTCAATCCGGGTCGGTTCAACTTCGCCGTAAGCTGAACACGGATGAACGGATTATCGGCACCTGCGGTCCCGGGGAATTCTTCGGACTTGTATCCGCCCTTGAACAATGGATTTATACTGAAACAGCCGAGGTTACCCAAGACTCGGAAATATTGATTCTCAGACCCGCGGATCTGGAACAGCTGATTATCGACGACCCTACCATGGGATTTAAAATCCTCAATTATCTTTCCAATCAATTAAGGGAGCTCGACATCAGACTCAATAAGCTGTCCCATAAATAAAATCGGACTCAAAGCGTTTTTCTTTCAGCAACATTGATTAATAGCAAAGGGGTTCATTCACCATGTTTGATGAAGTCTTACTTGAAAAATTCACCCAAGTGTATGAAGCTGGAGATAAAATCTTCTCGGAGGCGGAACCGGGCCATGAAATGTATATCATTAAGACCGGCCGGGTTAAGGTCATCCGGACCCAAGATTCCGAGGAACAATTGTTAAGCATCCTTGGCCCGGGAAGTTCCTTCGGCGAGATGGCCCTGATCGAAGCCAAACCCCGTTCGGCTACGGTTATAGCTATCGAAAAGACTGAAGTTCTGATGGTGACTTTCACTGATTTGGAACAGGTTTTAAGCTCAAAACCGGAGTTTCTGTTTAAACTCGTCCAACTCTTTTGCAGACGGATCCGTTTCACAACGTCCCAGATCCAAAATTATTCGATTAAATCGCCCTCTGCCAGAACGGCTGACTTACTATTATCGCTCATTGAAAACGGCAACTTTCATCCGGACGATGACACCGTGATCAAATTGGGAGTTAACGCCTCGGATATCAGCCAAATGATCGGTCTCAAACCCAAAGAAGTCGAAGCGGTCCTTGAAAAATTGGTTCATGACGGCATCATTGCCATGGATGACGCTCAATCTGTGTCCATTACCAACTTAAGCGGCCTTAAAAGCACCAAAAATCTTAACATCAATAAAGATAATCTTGGCCCCAGGTAGTGGCATCTTCACTATCCGGATTGTCAAGTTTTGATTCAACCAAATTATAAGCCAGTGCAAAATATTTCGTCTGATTGATGGTGCCGATCCGTTTGGATACCTTATACTGAATGATGGAAGTAGCCTTCTTCCCGATTTCTTCCTGTAATTCCCGATTCACATTTTCCTCTAAGGACTGATCATATGCATAAAAGCCGGTCACTGTTTTCAAACGGTAGGGAGGATTTTCATGAAATCTTTTTTCCCGGACCATTAAAATCCGGTCACTGGATACAAATGGAAAAACAATAATACCATCACCAATGTATACCTTTTCATAAACATGACCATTGATTTTTTCTTCAGCCACCGATACATAATTTCCCGTATAAACTTTTTTCTCCATGATATTTCTCCCCATGGGCAATGTTTTTGTGCGTTTATTTAACGTACCGGACTTCACATACAGTTTAGCTAACACCCTAGCTGAACCACAACGCTTAGCTAGCCGTNNAAAGATAATCTTGGCCCCAGGTAGTCTTCCATGACCCGGTTGGCGTTGATTCCGGCAAATTACACCGGTTGGCCAAGATGCAATGTTATCAATTTTCAAGTGAATGATATCTCAATTTCTTTATTTTTTAAATCATGATATAACTTTAAAAAAACACAGGCTATACCATCCATCCACATTTGATCGGCCATAATACTTTCATAGATTTCATCGAATGTCATCGGAATGATTTCGGTAATGGAATCTTCACTATCCGGATTGTCAAGT
>DNPQ01000009.1:0-9283 GCA_003501335.1 Bacillota bacterium | reverse complement strand
TGAACCACAACGCTTAGCTAGCCGTAAAAATTTATTTCATATCATTCGTTATTCATAATGTACAATATGCTCAATTCTATTTGATTTCAAATTCTTTAGCTTCTTTTTTGCAAAAATCAGTAACAACTGGACTTTAATTCCCCAAAAATGACTATTGGCAACTTCAACAACATCTTTTACATCCGAGCAATGAATAAATTCACATTTATCAAGAGCATTCCGGCCATATGACTTATTATTCTTACAATTTTCCCAATCACTTTTTTCAAAGTATATAAAATCATTGTCTTGTCTCCCTCAAGCCTTGAATTTTTTTTAATTATTGAGTCAATTTCTAACCAATCCTCATTTTCTGGGGCATCCAGGAAAATATTTAATGGATCCCCTTCATTCATAACTTTTTTAACGATCTCTTTTTATCATCTATGGTCACTGGCTCACCTTAATCTTCTTCCCAAGCCATGAAACCTTCAATCCAATGATCTTGATTGATTTCATATTGATCGATGCAAAATGAATCCGGATATCTTGCAAACCCAGGTGCTCTTTTTAGTTTTTCAATGGTTTCTTCCGCTTTTTCTTTTGTTTCATATATACCTATCACCTTTGTTTCATCACAGCCATTAACTTCGTAACTATGTTGTAACAAATAGACGGATTTCATTTTACTGACACCTACCCCTGTAAGGATTATAATATATTTTTAT
Organism: Bacillota bacterium; assembly: GCA_003501335.1. Taxonomy (GTDB): domain Bacteria; phylum Bacillota; class UBA4882; order UBA8346; family UBA8346; genus UBA8346. Next base: position 8,576 of record DNPQ01000009.1, on the reverse strand, counting down.
ATGGACTTGTTTTGGTTATAAATATCGACAATCTTATTCATATGATATTGAATATAAGGAATTGCCGTGAAGTATAGGAAGAAGAACAAGGTTGTTTTCCCTTTAGTAATAGGCTTTTCTAATTTGTTATCCATTTCAATCATTGCGATGCTGCCGCTTATCTGTCTTAAATTTCTGATAATAACAACAAACCAAATTATCGCCAAGCAAAAATTAATAAAAAACATGGTTGTAAATTTGGGCGAGTTGGTACTTTTATCCGAAATCGATTTTAATAATCCATAATACCCAATGATTGTGTACGGCACAAATACACATAATAGACCGATCATCTGCTTTTTTAAATTAAAAACCTTTTTATTCAACATCACATTTAAATCTCGCATCATAAAAAACATCCAAAAGAAAAAATAAATTACCCAGGTAAACAACGTTAATAAATATACCAAGCCAACTGATCTTTTCTTCATCTTTCAATCTCCCGTCGTTTATAGGACTCATTATCAGAATTCCTTTTCCCCGAAGTAAGCGGTCAAGTTTACCTACACTCCTATAGCCCTTCGGAAGACCTAACAATCTGCGAATCCCCAATTCTATATCAATTTTCATAACATTATTCCACATATATCCAATAAACCCTGCATGATACAACTCTTATCAAACTCCTATCAAAACGTTATGAAAAATCATTCTCAATAAATCATTCAATCAAACCATGTCACGCTTCGCTCTCAATCCACGGGTTAAAAACCCATGGCTGTTTAAACTCTTACCGGTTGAACCGGTATATAAATGGCTCTATTGTTGCAATTCTAAGGACATACCCCCAATTATCTAATACCTACACCTATTTCGTCATTCCGCCGGTTTTAACCCAATGTCATCAGGTTAAAGAACCATATTTTACAAGTAATAGTTATGCTCTTTTGCCCTTTTAACAGAAAACTGGGGTGAGACCTAACTCTTGCTCTTCCCGACTCGGGAAGAGTACCCGCGAACTCTTCCGAGTTCGTTATCACAGTGGTCTAAATGCCTTTTGGCCTAAGTTGTTACTCCGACACCCCCTTCCCTTGAGCTGCTTTTTCGGCAGGGAAGGGGCTGGGGGTGCGGCAATGAGCCGCATGGCAAATGGGGCCATTTTGGTTTCACCTTCTTTCAATAGAACATAAAAAAAGAGCTTATGATAAACGTCGCTCTTCCAATAGATGGTCAATATTCGATTTGAAATTTACGGATCCAGTTCAGTCCCGTTTTTTCATAAAAGCCCATAAGAAAACGTCCGGTACTCCATAATGTTTGAGAATGAATTAAATTTTTTGCCCTGGAACTTTTTATCTATTACCATATTATTACATTTTATCGGGTAATGGGTGCCGGGCATTTCGCCACACTTCCAACTGAACAATCATCTGTAGCTCATTAAATTAAACCGAGGACTACCGGGCTTTCCAAGCTACCTTTTTCCTAAACCTTGATAGAAAGCTCCGCTAAAAATCAACTTACCTCAAGCCGCATCGATAGGTCGTTCCGTTTTCTTGACTTCAAAGGAATATCAGGATTTAGAAAAGAACCATAACGCATTAACAGCTTCTTCAACTTCAGTTTTGCCCGGGTCCGGGCATTATCAATGACTTTCGCCGGCAGATCGAGCCTTTTTTGAATCTCGTGATAACTATACTCTTGAATCATTAATTGAACGACTCCATATTCAACAGGTGAAAGGTAGGTCCGTAATACCAAGTCAATCTTACCCACACTCCAATCATTCTCAATCCGTGCAAAAGGTTCACCGGTATTATCCGCTACCAGATCCATCACCGTCCGGGAATCCTCCTCACTGAGGCTGGCATTTAAAGAGATTGTCCGGGTCGCAAACAAGGCCTTCTTGGTAAAAGATTGTTTAACAACATTATAAATCCGCCGCAAAATACAAATATACGCAAAAGTGCTAAATTTGATGGCGTAGTTTTCGGCATCGTACTCTTCAATCGCCTTTAACAGTCCAATGGTTCCTTCCTGAAAGTAATCTTCATAATTGATTTTGAAAGGACTCTGATTGTTGACAATATGGTGAACCATGGGCAAATATTTCCGAACTAACTCATCCTTGGCCACAGGGTCATTATGTGAACGAATCCTTTCTATAAAAAGTAAATCTTTCTCCTGATTCATCCCACTATCCCCACCCATACTCTTTTTATCAAGTATATGGTCAGGTTGTCTGTTTCATGCAACATTACTTTTTAAAACTGTAAATTAAAATACGCTCACCTTGGATTGGCAATCATTCAAAAAGAAGACAAACAAAAAAAACCGCCTGCGCGGTTTATTTTTAAAACTATCTTGGTTCTACGATAAATTTGATTGCAGTACGAACCTGGCCCTCAATAGTGATCTCAGAAAACCCGGGAGTGCAAACCAAATTGATGCCGTTTGGAGCGACGTATCCCCTGGCTATTGCGATTGCCTTTACAGACTGATTCACTGCACCGGCTCCAACTGCCTGGATTTCTGCGCTGCCTTTTTCTCGTAAAACTGCGGCCAATGCTCCGGCAACCGATTTTGGACTAGAAGTTGCTGAAACTTTTAATACATCCATTCGAAAAGCCCCCCACCGAAAAATATCGCTTCCTTTCCCTATCATATTCAATAAAAGGCAAAAAAAATCCTCAACTCCGGCAAAATCATTGCTTAATTTGGAAAGCAGCAACCGATGCCGCTTTGTTTTGAGCTTCCTTTAAACTTTTGCCGGTGCCGGATCCATAAACTTTACCGTCAATCAAAACTTCGACGGTAAAAGTTTTGTTATGGGGGGGGCCCTCTTCAGCGATAAGATGATATTCCGGTTTCAACCCTTGAGACTGGGCAAGTTCCTGAAGATAGGTTTTGGCGTCGATCTTTTCCGATTCAGCGAATATTTCCGGTAACGCACTTTCAATAAAAGGAGTCAAAAATTCATTGGTGGCCGATAAGCCGAAACTCAAATAGTAAGCGCCAATAAAGGCTTCGAAAAGATCAGCCAGAATATTGGGCTTGGCGTTTCCACCCGTATGGATTTCACCCGCACCCAGCAAGATATATTTATCCAAAGCGATTTGCCGGCTGAAAGTAGCAAAAAACGTGGCGCTGACCAAAATTGCCTTTATCTTTGCCAATTGCCCTTCATCATAGGAAGGGTAATGCAAATATAAATATTGGCATACAAGAAGTCCCAAAACGCTGTCACCTAAGAATTCCAACCGTTCATTGCTTGGCATGCGGTGTTCATTGGCATAGGATGAATGGGTGAAGGCTTCAATAAATAAAGCCTCTTGTTTTTCCTCTAAATGAAGCCGGGCCGTCAACTCTTTCAGCGACGGCCCCTTTTGGTCTTTTGGTAAAGAATTATCTTTTGTGGTTACCCGTTGTTTCTTACCCATGATATTTCCTAAATATAAGGCAACCGTTATGACCGCCAAATCCCAATGAATCCGACATTACATATTCTAGCTCAGCTTTTCTGGCTTGATTGGGAACATAATCCAAATCACAATCCGGATCAGGAGTTTGATAGTTAATGGTAGGCGGGATTAAACTATTTTGAATCGCCAGGATTGAGGCGACAGCTTCAATGCCGCCAGCCGCTCCCAGAAGATGACCCGTCATTGATTTGGTTGAACTGATAGCCACCGACTTCGCATATTCGCCAAAAACTTTATGGATGGCCAAGGTCTCCACTTTGTCATTGGCATGGGTTGATGTACCATGGGCATTGATATAAGAAATTTGATTGGGATGAATGCCGGCATCTTGTATAGCCCGGGTCATGGCTCGAGTTGCTCCATCCCCTTCAGGATCCGGCGCGGTCATATGATAGGCATCACCGGATTCGCCAAAGCCTACCAGTTCTGCATAAATGGAAGCACCGCGTTCTAAAGCATAATTCAATTCCTCTATTATTAAAACACCGCAACCTTCCCCCATGATAAAACCATCGCGGTTCAAATCAAAGGGGCGGCTTGCTCCTTTCGGATCCTCATTGTTCTTGGATAAAGCGCCAGCCGAAGTAAAGCCGGCATATGCCAAACCGGTAATAGCCGCTTCAGTCCCTCCGGCAATCATCGCCTTGGCTTCACCATTTTGAATAATCCGCAAAGAATCTCCAATGGAATGAGTGGCGGAAGCACAGGCAGTCACCACTGCATGATTGGGGCCTTTGGCTCCGGTGGCGATGGAAACAAATCCAGCACTCATATCCGGGATCATCATCGGGATAAAGAACGGGCTGACCCGCCCCGGCCCTTTTTCTACAAAAGTCCTGGCTTGATCCTCAAAAGTCTTCATACCACCAATTCCGGATCCGATTATCACACCAATTTGATCCGCATTATCATCGGTAATGGTCAATTTCGAATCAAGCAAAGCCATTTTAGAGGCTGCCACGGCAAACTGCGAAACTCGATCCATCCGTCTGACTTCTTTGCGTTCAAGATATTGACCCGGATCAAAATTCTTGACTTCAGCGCCTATTTTTACTTCAAATTTACTGGTATCGAAAGCGGTTACATAATCAACACCGCAAACCCCATTTGCAAGTGATTCCCAAAACTTGAGAATACCAGTTCCTATGGGGGATACTACGCCCAAACCGGTTATGACGACTCGATGTTTCATATTTTCACCCCTTTTGGAACTTCATCCTATTTTTAAAAGAGCCCCGCGTTTACGGGACTCTTTCTAAGAAGCTTATTGACCATTCTCTTTAATGTAATTTACTGCATCACCGACACTAGCGATTTTTTCGGCATCCTCATCCGGTATTTCCAGGTCGAACTCCTCCTCTAAAGCCATAACGAGTTCAACGATATCCAGTGAGTCAGCACCTAAGTCATCAACAAAAGAAGCTTGTTCAGTCACTTCTTCTTCATCAACGCCTAATTGCTCAACAACTATGTCCTTAACTTTACTGAAGATATCCAACCATTTCACCTCCTTCCAAGCAAGGTTGGCACAAATAACTATTTCTCAAAATTTCTTACCAAATTTACATTGCCATACCGCCATCAACGTTTAAAACATGACCGCTAATATAGCACGCATCGGGAGAAGCTAGAAAAACAACACCATTGGCCACATATTCAGGCTTACCGAGAAAACCTAAAGGAATGGCACTGGATAATTTGGCTTTCGCATCATCGGACAAAACTTCCGTCATTTTCGATTCAATAAAGCCAGGCGCAATAGCGTTTACACGGATATTACGAGAGCCCAGCTCCTTGGCCATGGTCTTGGTAAAAGCAATGACTCCGCCTTTGGAAGCGGAATAATTAGCTTGACCCGCATTGCCTATTTCCCCAACGACCGAAGCAATGTTAATGATTTTACCGGAACGCTGTTTCATCATCGGCTTAATCGCCGCTTTGGTACAAAGGAAAGTACCTTTGAGATTAATATTTAAAACAGCATCCCAGTCGGATTCGCTCATCCGCAACAGCAAATTATCTTTGGTGATGCCGGCATTGTTGACTAAAATATCAAGTTTGCCGAAGAGTTTTATGGCTTCATTCACCATAGCCTCACAATCCGCTTCGTTGGTGACATTACCAACAATGGAACCCGCCTGACGACCTAAATTACGTATTTCGGCGGCAGTTTCATGGACTGCTTCGCTGACATCGGAAAGAAGAATACTGGCGCCTTCAGCGCTTAAAGCTAAAGCAATAGCCCTACCGATGCCTCTGGCAGCACCTGTTACGATAGCGACCTCATGGACTAATTTCATATTACTAGACCTCCTTTAAAATTGCAAGAGCTTTTTTAATAGAAGTTAAATCCTCACAGTTGAAAAATGAAGCATCCTTTAAAGTCTTTTTGACAAGGCCGGTTAAAACTTTCCCCGGACCCAGCTCGATAAAAGTATCGATACCTTGTCCCCTTAAATAATGAAGAGTATCTTCCCAGAGAACAGAGGAGCAGATTTGTCGGTATAGACTATCCGTTAATTGCTCTTTCGATACCGGTTTGGCGAAAACATTAGCCACCACAGGAGGGTTTGGCGCAGACCACTCTACTTTCTCGAGCTCGGGACGAAACGCATCGGCGGCTTTTTTCATGAAACTGGAATGAAAAGCCCCGCTGACTGCCAATGGTATGACTTTCCCACCCTTGGCTACCACCAGCTCTTGAAGTTTAGCAATACCTTTTTTATCGCCGGAAGCTACGATCTGACCCGGACAATTATAATTAGCCGCCTCAACAAGGCCGACGGCCGATGCTTCTTGCAGCAAAACCGATAATGTATTCCGATCCATTCCCAAAATTGCCGCCATCATTCCTTGATGATCCGGATCTGCCTCAGCCATTAACCGAGAACGCGTTTTCACCAAACGCAATCCATCCCCAAAAGAAACTGCTTCGGAAGCGATGAGAGCGCTATACTCACCTAAGCTGTGGCCCGCTGTAAAATCAGGTTTTATTCCTTCTTCGGCCAAAATCCTGAATAAAGCAATACTGGTAACCACTATCGCCGGTTGGGCATTTCGGGTGTCTTTTAATAAGTCATCCGGCCCATTAAAACACACATCAGAAATGCTGCGTCCCAATATCTGGTCGGCTTTATCAAAAACTTCCTTGGCAACCGGGTAGTTGTCATAAATTTCTTTACCCATGCCCACATATTGGGCGCCTTGTCCTGGAAAAATAAAAGCGACTTTTCTCATGTTTCTCCCTTAATTACGAGTTTGTTATTGCCTGACGAATGGCTCCAATAATATCTTGTTCTACAGCTTTCGTAGCAGCTTTAATCGCATTTTTCACCGCTTTGGCTTTCGAACTTCCATGGCCAATCATACTAATTCCATTGAGTCCTAATAAAGGCATTCCGCCATATTCGGCAGGATCCATGGGAGTTAATATTTTTTTAAGAGGTTTTTTAATTAAAAGGCCGCCGAGCATAGAGAAAGCATTATCATTGATCGCTTCCTTTACCCAACTCATCAGGGAAGAAGCTAAACCCTCCGATAACTTCAGGACAACATTTCCTACAAAACCGTCACAAACAATAACATCACAAGCCCCGCGATGAACATCGCGTCCCTCAATATTACCGACAAAATTCAAACGGCTATTTTTTAAAAGTTGATGGGCTTCCACGGTCAACTTATTACCCTTGGTTTCTTCTTCCCCGATACTAAGAAGACCGATTTGAGGATTAGATTTTCCTAAAATATGTTCAGCATAAGCAGAACCCATGTAGGCAAATTCCAAGAGATTTTCAGGCTCACAATCTGCATTGGCGCCTGCATCCAAAATAATGCTAATACCCTTTTTAGTAGGCATTAAAGAAGCAATAGCTGGTCTTTTAATAGTGCTGAGCCGTCCCAATGTAAATAAGGAAGCTGCCATTGCGGCTCCGGTATTACCCATGGAGATTACAGCATCAGCCTTGCCTTCTTTAACCAAACGATTGGCAACAACCAGCGATGAATCTTTTTTACGCTTTACGGCATTGGCTGGATGCTCATCCATAGCAATGACTTCCGTGGCGGGATAAATCTCCAATTTTAGCCCGGCCGCTTGTTGCTGATCCAATATTGCTTGGATTTCAGCTTCAATGCCCACTAAAATAACTTCCGCCCCAAATTCACGGCTCGCCTGGATAGCACCTAATACGATTTCTTTTGGAGCAAAATCTCCACCCATGGCGTCAAGAGCAATTTTCAAGATAACCAACGCTCCTTACCCAATCGATTCAAAATCATTTCCCAAATTTTCCGGCAGGAAAAAAATAAGGTCAATGATGACCTTACCAAACTACATTTTAAATTATTTACTCATAAATGCCTAATTAAGCATTAGTTGCTTTCGCAATTACTTCACGACCATTATAAAATCCACAATTACCACAGACAACATGAGGTAACTTGGGTTCATGACATTGCGGGCAAATAGTAGTAGTCGGTGCAGTGGCTTTATAATTAGCGCGTCTTAGTCTTTTACGAGTCCGTGAGGTTCTATTTTTAGGATTTGCCATTCGGTCCACCTCCTTTTATGGATAACAAATTACGTAGTTGCTCAAATTGGGGATTAAATTGTTCAGTAACGCAATCACATGGATCGGCATTACGATCTTTACCGCATATCGGGCATAACCCAAGACAATCGGGTTTGCAAATAAAATTCATCGGTAACGCGAACAGCACTTGCTCGGAGATACAGTCTTTTAAATCAATAATATCTCCACTAAAATGAAAAGCAAGATCATCCTCACCATCGCTTCCAGGAGTAGCAAGAAATTCCACGATGATCTCAGTCTGTTGTTCCCTCTGAAATTCTTTTAAGCAACGATCACAATGAACTCGATAGCGGAAATTACAATTGGCTTTCATCAAGAAACCTTCACCAGTATTGGTAATGGTTCCCTCGACTTGAATAGGATTTGTGAAAGTAATGGGTAATTTGTAATCAAGGAGTTCCTGTTCACCCTGAAAATCAAGTACACCACCTGGTAGTTCACGGATTGGACCAATATTTACCTTCACCAAAATCACCTCCGATTATTATATAAGTTAATTTTCCAAAAGTCAATGTTTTACTGC
>DNPQ01000200.1 GCA_003501335.1 Bacillota bacterium | reverse complement strand
CGGATGGCGAAAGAAATTAAGGCTCAAAAAGTAAAAGTGAATTGGAAGATTGTTACCAATTCTGATTCTTCAGTTAGTCCGGGCGATATTATTTCTTTTAGGGGACATGGCAGGATGGTTTTTCAGGAACAAACGGGACAGTCTAAAAAAGGTCGGCTGGGAGTATTATTAATCCGGTATTTATAGTAATTGAACTATTTTTATAAATATTTACTTACTGATTAGCAACTGATATAAAGGAAGTGTAATCATGTTAACGCCGGTTGATTTGGAAAGCACGGTTTTCAGGCGGGGTTTTCGAGGATATAATGCCAGTGAAGTTCAGGAGTTTATGGAGAATTTCAGTCATGATTATGAAAAACTCTATCGTGAAAATATTGACTTGAAAGAGCAGCTGGAAGAGTCCGAGAAGAAACTACACCAATATCAATTGATCGAAGATAGTTTAAGAAATGCAATGGTTTTAGCCGAAGAAACGGCTGAAGAAGCCAAAGCGAACGCCATTCAAAAAGCGGAACAGATTGTTCGGGAAGCAGAACTGAATGCTGAAGCTGTTAAAATGAAAGCCAAAGAAGATATTCAAACGGAAATTCGTAACTTGGCTTTGTTGAAAAATCAAGTCGAATATTTTAAATGTCAATTTAAAAGTTTTTTAGGCGGTTTATTAGAGATGGCTGAAAAGCAATTAGACCTCAATGTTGCCTGGAATCAATCGCCCGTTGGGACTAGTGATCCTCAAAAAGAGACGGAACTCAAAGCCATCGAAAAATGAAGGCTTGAGAATCTTAATGTGTAGCGACTAGCGGACCGATTGCTATGGCAATCATAAAGGCTATCAGTTCACCGGTGAGCCCCATGATCAAACTATGACGGCTGTCTTTAATATGAACGGATCCTAAATACAGAGATAAAACATATAAAGTTGTTTCACTGCTACTTTGAATAATCGATGCAGTCACCCCGGTGGTTGAATCGGCACCATATTTTTGTAATAATTCAGCTGTAATTCCTAAAGCAGCAGAGCCGGAAAGCGGTTTTAAAATACCAAGCGTGAATAAATCGGGTGATATTTTAAAAAGGCTAAAAACGGGTTTTGCCAGATAAGCTATGAAATCTAATGCTCCCGATCCTCGAAAGAGTCCCACTGCGATAAAAATTGCCATAATATAAGGCGTCAATTTTATGGTGGTCCGGATTCCTTCCATAACGCCTTGAATGAATACTTCATACAAATGTATTTTTTTGATGCGCCCAAAACCCAAAATACATAATAGTAATATAGGTATGGCCCATTGCGAAATGGTAATCAATAAGTTGATCATCGGGTGCCCTCTTTTGGATTATATTTAGAAAGCTTTAAAGATACAAAATTGACGACTAATGTGGTAAGCGTACCTACCAAAGAAGTAAGGAAAACAGGCCCTAAAATAATGGCTGCTTCTTTTGAACCAGCTTGGGCGCGAACAGCAATCAGGGTGCTTGGGATTATACTGAGACCGCCGAGGACTAAAGCCAAAAAAGTACAAATCTCATCAGAAGCTCTTTCCGGTATAGGGTTTATTTTTTGTAATTCGGCCATGGTTTTTAAGCCTAGCGGAGTCGCAACATTTCCTAAACCAAGCAAATTGGCTGTAATTGTTAAAGATATAAGGCCTAAAATATTGTTATGACTGGCGATAGAGGGAAATAATAGGCTCATGAAAGGCTGAAAAAATTTGGCAATTATTTCGTTAACGCCGGATACTTCGGCAATTTTTAAGATTCCTGACCAAAAGCCAATCAGCCCTGCGAGGCCAATACAAAAGCGGATAGCATGTTCAGCACTGGAGAAAATGGTCGGTGTAATGAGGGCTATTTTTCCACTCAGTATGGAAATAACAATGCCAAGTCCCATTAAAAAAAGCCAAACTGTATTGATCAAAGTAATACCTCCCTGATAAAATTGTTGCTTGTTCATTTTTATGAATTATTGGATGTAAATATTAGTAAACGATGAAGGAACGATCCATGGAGAAATTTTCACAAATCGTCCGGGATGAACTGGTTCAAAGCAGTTTAGCCGTAGGTAAACATTGTATAAAAGCAGAATTAGCCGCAATTATTCATATATTGGGAAGTCTCCATTTAGCTGGTCAGCAACGTCTTTCCTTATCCATTTCTACAGGGACGGCGGGAGTAGCCCGCAGGACGGTTCAATTACTAAAAGCCTCTTATGAACTGGAATCAGAAGTCCAGGTCGAGCAAAATGAAAAATTGGGGAAACAGCACCGTTATAAGCTGATAATTCCCGATCAAGAAGGTCTGGCAAGAATGATTGTCGATTTGGGTATGATGACCCGAGACCATGCACTCGAGGGAGGAATCAACCCTGATTTGGTCAAAGAGAATTGCTGCCGGACTGCATTTTTGCGGGGTACTTTTTTGGCGGGCGGTTCGATTACCGATCCGCATAAAAAAAATTATCATTTAGAAATGGTTACTCAAAGCGAAGATTTCGCTAATGGACTTGTTTATTTAATGAATCTGCTGGGACTCAAGGCAAAAATAAGTTGCCGGAAAGAACACTATTTAGTTTATTTGAAAGAAATTGAGGCCTTGATTCGTTTTTTATCACTGATTGGCGCCCATGTTGCAGTTTTAAAATTTCAAGAAATCCGCGTTGTAAATGGTTTGCGTGAAGAAGTCAACCGCCGTTTGAATTGGGAGACTGCCAATCTAGAAAAAACATTATCAGCGGCTATGGAACAAGTTCAGGAAATTGAGAAGCTGCAAAGTGAATCTGCTGGTCTTACCATATTACCTCCAAAGCTGCGAGAAACTGCACTCCTAAGGTTGGAATATCCGGAGGCATCATTAAAAGAATTGGCTGAATATCATCAGCCGTCGCTTAGTAAATCTGCAGTTAATCATCGCTTAAGATTAATTCGCCAATATGGAAAAAAATTTACCAATGAAGCAGGAATTTAATTATCTTACGCGGAATAATATTATCCGAATTCTATATTGAAGGCTTAAAGGTAGTTTCGAGACTGTAATATCAATCAAAAGAGCTTTTTTAGGAAGTCAAAATCAGTTTCGATAGGTTAAAAAACGAAGGGGTAGGATAACCTAAAGTTTAAAATAACCTAAGGCTATTACAAAGAAATCTAATTTATTATTTTGATTATACTATGTGGGACATAAATATCGCTGCTGGGACAATATTTAACCAGTATCCCTAAAGCTATTGGTGGAAAAGCTTATATGGATAAATTAATCTTAATCCAAAAAAAAATAGTACCTGAATTATCTAATTTAATTCTTTTGCGGTATCAGATTTTACGTTCAATCCATATTTTACAACCGGTGGGTCGGCGTGCTTTAGCCGAACAATTGAATTTTCAGGAACGTAAAATTCGGAATGAAGTCGATTTCTTGAAAGAACAAAAATTAATAATTTGTGCTGCATCAGGAATGCAGGTTACTCCCGATGGTGAAGCTTTACTTCTGGAAATGGAAGAATATGTCCGGGAACTTCAAGGACTTCGCAATCTCGAACAACAGCTCATTGATTTACTTCCTATTAAAAAGGCGATTGTAGTAGCCGGAGATACTGATCTCGATGAAACAGTCAAAAAAGATTTGGCTCGGGTCACCGCTGATTATTTACGCCAAACATTGAAAGAGGGATCGGTTTTGGCAGTTTCCGGAGGTACTACTTTAGCTGAAGTGGCCAGCGCTCTTTCCTTTTCGGCTGTGAAACGCAACATTACTGTTATTCCAGCTAGAGGGGGTTTGGGCGAAGAAGTTGAGATTCAGGCGAATGCGATTGCAGCAAATATTGCTAAAGGATTAGGCGCAACATATCGGCTTTTGCATGCACCCGATGATTTAAGAGCTCAGACCATGCAGTCGATTGTGGGCGAACCTAAGATAAAAGAATTATTGGATATGCTCCGTAAAGCGGATATGGTGCTTCACGGCATCGGATCGGCTGAGGAAATGGCTCGGCGTCGCGGGATGCCCCAAGATGAGATTCTTAAACTGCTTGCCAGGGGCGCTGTTGGAGAAGCGTTTGGCTATTATTTTTCCATTGACGGTAAAGTTGTTCATTCAACTTCCAGTGTTGGCTTACAGCTTAATGAACTGGATTTAATTGGCGAAGTTGTAGCGGTGGTTGGCGGAAGAAGTAAATCGGCGGCGGTAAGGGCCGTATTAACTAACGCTGTCCGAGATACACTAATCATTGACGAAGGGGCGGCTCTTGGAGTCATTCAGAG
>DNPQ01000567.1:52342-55684 GCA_003501335.1 Bacillota bacterium | reverse complement strand
CTAAAATTCTAGCCAAAGCTTTAAACTGTGAAAACTTACAAGGGGCCAATCCGTGTGATCGGTGTTCAAGCTGCACGCGGATTAATGAAGGCATTTTTATGGATGTCATCGAAATTGACGCCGCCTCCAACCGGGGCATTGATGAAATTCGTGACCTCCGTGAAAAAGTTAAATTTGCGCCGGCTGAGGGCAAGTATAAAATATATATTATAGATGAAGTGCATATGCTAACGGTTGAGGCCTTTAACGCGCTCCTAAGAACATTGGAGGAACCGCCGCAATCGGTGGTCTTTATTTTAGCTACCACCGAAGTTCATAAGATTCCTTTAACAATTCTATCGCGGTGTCAACGTTTTGACTTTAAGAGGTTTACCATTTCGGAAATTAAAGGACGATTACAGCAAATACTGGAGGCGGAAGGGGCTCGGTATTCCGAAGGAGTTTTGGAACTTATCGCCGAACATGCTGAAGGTGGCATGCGGGATGCGGTCAGTTTATTGGAGCAAGTATTGGCCCATAGCCGGGAAAAACTTGAGGAGTCTGATGTACGGGCTATTTTAGGACTGATTGACGAGGAAGAACTAAACCGGATCGCAGAGGCCATCAATTCCCGTGACACGGCTGGCGCTTTACAAATTTTGACCGATATAAGTCTGAACGGTAAAGACCTGTTTCAATTTGGTCGCAGTTTAGTCCAATATTACCGTAATACGTTATTAACTGCACTTTTAGGCGAAAACGGGAAGAACGGTTTAGCCCAACCGCCCCGTGAATTGGTCCACATTATTGAGGAACTTGCCGCAGCTACCGGAGAAGTTAAAAAAAGTGTTCAGGGGACGCTTCCTTTAGAGCTGGCATTCATCAAGCTAACAGCTTTACAGTCCGATCCGGCTGATTTGGAGGTCCGGATTCAGAAACTTGAAGCTTTGGTGAAGGAAGGACGATTCGAATTCCAAACGGTTTCTGGTAAGCAGGCAGATACCCATGAAACCAATGATGCATCGAGGAAAGAGGATGCTGTTCTGAAAAAGGCGTCGACTCCAGTTCCAGTCCAGAAAGCGGCAACGGCTGAATCTGGTTCTGCTTGCAGTTGGGAACAGTTTTTAGAAGCTGTTAAGAAGAAGAAAAGAACTTTGGCAGCTTTAATCCAAGAAGGCAAGCCGGTCCAGTTTACCAACGAGCTGCTCGTTCTTGGGTTGCCATCGAATCTCAAGTTCCATTTAGAGAATTTGTCATTACCCCAGAATAAAGAGATATTAGAGGAAATTCTGCAGGAATTAACGGGGGGTATTGTAAAGTTTAGTTGTGTACCCGTGCCGCTTCATGAACAAACCAGTGAATCGAAACAACCATTGAAATCAAACGAGCCGGAAGTTTTGTCCAAAGCAGTTCAGCTATTTGGGGGAGAAGTCCGACCCGTATCCAAGGAGGAAAATTAAAATGATGCCGAATATGCAACAAGCGATGAAACAGTTTCAAAAAATGCAGGCAGATATGGCCAAAGTGCAAGATGAATTGGGGGAAAAGATCGTTACCGCTACGGCAGGAGGAGGAGCGGTTAAAGTTGAAGTCAACGGTAAGCTGGAGTTTAAAAAGATCGAAATTGATCCGGAAGTTTTAAAGGGCGATGATCAGGAAATGTTGCAGGATTTATTGATCGCTGCCGTCAATGAAGGCATTAATAAGGCCCAGGAATTAGCAGCCAATGAAATGGCTAAAGTAACCGGAAATCTGAAGATTCCGGGATTACCGGGGATGTTTTAAATGAATTTTTCTTTGTAGAGTACCCGAGAGCTTTTCTACTCGGGTTACTTTCATGTTTTCATTCTTAATTGGTAAACTCAATTAAAGGAGAGTAACCCATGCTTTACCCCCAAGCCATGAGTAAATTAATCCATGAGTTGTCCAAGCTGCCGGGGATAGGACCTAAAACTGCCCAAAGGCTTGCCTTTCATATTCTGGAAGTCCCCGAACCGGAAGTCGGGAAATTGGCTGAAGCACTTCTGGAAGCAAGACATAAAATTGGTTTTTGCAGTATTTGCGGACATTTAACCGAAGTTTCACCATGTCAGTTATGCGGAGATACCGGCCGGGATCAAACAGTGCTTTGTGTTGTCGAAGAAGCCAAGGATGTCATCGCCATGGAGCGGACTCGGATATTTAAAGGACAATATCATGTCTTGGGCGGGGCTATTTCTCCCTTGGAAGGCATTGGACCGGATGATTTGCGGATTAAAGAGTTATTGCAGCGTATGACAACTGGCCAATTTAAAGAGGTGATTGTGGCTACCGATCCTAATGTTGAAGGGGAGACTACAGCTCTTTATTTAGGGAAAGTTCTACACCCGCTGGGCTTTAAGGTGACACGTCTAGCAAGAGGATTGCCTGTAGGGGGCGATTTGGAATATATTGATGAAATAACTTTGGGAAAGGCTCTGGAAGGTCGGACTGAGCTTTAACTTGGTTAAATTGGACTACCTTCCTTTATTCTTAAATAAGGTTTGATGCATAGAATTTCCTTCTCCAGATCATACTTTCTATGATTAGGAAGTTTATTTTGGAGTAAAGGAGATTTAAAGTGGACAAACAGAGGAAAACGCTAGGGCTTTTTAAACGCCTTTTTGAAATATTCCGGCTTCAGGAAAAAGTCGAAACCTTACCGGATTTATTGGAAGATTTGGAACAAGCTTGGCGGGAATGGAAACATGCCCGACTTTATTTTAATAATGTAACCGACCCTGATTTAATCGACTATGCTATCTTTAATATGGGAGCCACCGAAAAAAAATATATTTACTTACTGAAACGGGCCCGGGAAACGGGTATTAATGTTGAAGATTTTGAGTACGGATTCAGTGCGCGGGGTCGTGACCGAGCCCGGGACAGAGTGATGGTCTAAAAAGCCGCTCCTTTCCATAGATTTATTAATAAAGTGAAGGAAAGGGGTAGGTAGATGTCAATAGGCGTAATGTTGACCTATTGTGTGGCTTTAGGACTGTTATATATTTTGGGACGTGCCTTTTGGCGGCCTTTGACAGCAGTGTTCCAGCTTCTTTTTAGAGGGGCTCTGGGCGCTGTGGGAATTTATGTGTTTAATTGGATTGCACTTTATTGGAAGATGGAGATTCCCATTAACCCTTTTAATTCTTTATTTACCGGATTCCTGGGAATTCCCGGACTGATTTCATTGGCTGTGCTGAAATATTGGATTAAAATATAAATTCCCTAAAGCCGGACAGACACGAATCTTAGAATGCAGACATAAAGATATATCAGCGCGTTGCTTGAATTTTCTTGATTCCGGGATCAGATACCATTAGAAGTCGTGCGAATGGAGAGCGG
>DNPQ01000567.1:0-52028 GCA_003501335.1 Bacillota bacterium | reverse complement strand
CTGTTCCAATGTTTGGCGGGAAGCGACTTTTTATAGTTTCCATACGAGCGGAGGTAAGACTATGACTACCCCTGAATGTTTTGGCTGTGGTGCGTCAGTCCCGGGAGGAATGCTTATTTTAGGGCAATACTTATGCCCATCTTGTGAAGAGGCATTATTAAAGGCTGAAGTTGGTAAATTGGAATATCAGAATTGGATCGATAAATGTAAGCGCTTTTGGGAAAAAACAAAAATTCAGGTGAAGGATTTGAAGGATGAGGCGTAAGCCTTTTTTTTATATCCGGAGGGTTTGTCTATAGGGTTAAAAAAGAGGAAAGTTTCTTCGTTTTGTCGAATACAACATCAATGGATAAGCTTTTATCACAAAGTACAGCCCCGTTTTTCGAAGAGATTCGGCGATATGCGGGCAAGCCTCTGAAGGCGTTTCATACACCAGGACATAAGGCCGGATTGAACTGGGACCAAGATTGGTTAGACTTTCAATTATTGGCTGGGCTTGATTTGACCGAAATCCCGGCGGTGGATTGGCAGGGTTCCCTGGCGCTGGCTGAGCAGCTTGCAGCTGAGTTTTATGAAGCGGATCAAAGTTTTTTTTTAGTGCAAGGGGCTTCCCAGGGGATATTGGCGTTGATCGCTGGAGCTTTTCATCCAGGGGATAAAGTTCTAGTAAGCCGTAATTGTCATATTTCGGTGATTCATGCCATTGTTTTGGCAGATTTGGTGCCGCTTTTTTTAGAGACTCCTTTTTTGAAGGAGTGGGGAATACCTGCCGCTATGCCGGAGCAATCTTTGCAACAAACTTTAGTGCTCCATCCTGATTGCAAAGGAATCATTCTCACCAATCCCACTTATCAGGGAATAGCCGGGAATCTTACGGGACTTCGGAAAATCATTGGGGAACGTTTGTTGATTGTCGATGAGGCTCATGGCGGATATTTGGAATGGGTCGGACTCAAGGGCTTTGATGCTCATTCTTATGCGGATGCTTGGGTTCAGGGTACACATAAGATGCTGGGTTCATTGACACAGACTGGTATGTTGCATCTGAGGTGTGGTCGGATCGACGCTGAGCGGGTCCAGCGTGCTTTGGCGTTAATAACTACGACCAGTCCATCATATATATTATTAGCTTCATTGGATTGCAACCGGCGATTTTTGGCAATGAAAGGCAAAGCGATGTTCGAGGCCAAAACTCAGGCGATACTTGCTTATAAACAAGAAATGGCCGGGCTCGGTTCGCTGCAGGTGTTGGATAATGAAAGATTGTCCGCGGATAATGCTATTGATCCATGGAAATTATGCCTTTCTTTTAAAAATATGGGTTTCAGTGGTTACCGGGTTGAGGAAATCTTACGGACTGAATTTAATATACAGGTCGAATATGCCGACTTCAACCAAGTGACTTTGTTCTTTGCCCCGTGGCAGGAGGAGAGCGATTTACGGGAACTCCGGGAAGCCATGAAACTTATCTGTAGCCGTTCGGGCAGCGATCAATTTAATATCGAATTTCCCAGAGAGGTTCCACCCCTCATGATGCGACCCCGGGAGGCGGCTCTCGGACCGGGTTGCTGGATTAATCTTTCGAAAGCGGCGGGCCGGATTTCGGCAGACCTGATTGCTCCTTATCCACCGGGAATTCCTTTAATAGCTCCCGGAGAGATGATTCGGGAAAAAGAAATTGAACTGATCCAGCTGGTACTTCAAAATGGTGGAATCGTGCGCGGTGTCTCGCCAAAGGAAGAAATCCGGGTAACAAATTATGGATGGCAGATGACAGATGAAAAACGGATATTTTATAACTCTTGAAGGCGCCGATGGCTGTGGTAAAACAACTCAAGCCCATTTGCTGGAGGAATATTTTCAAAACCTCAATCATTCAGTAGTGTTAACCAGAGAGCCTGGTGGGACACCGTTGGCGGAAGAGATTCGCCGGATTATTTTAACTCCAAGCAAGGAGCCGTTGACTCCTTTAACGGAGATTTTATTATATGCTGCTTCCCGGGCTCAACACGTTCATCAATTGATCCAACCGGCCCTGGAGGAAGGAAAGATCGTAATCAGCGAGCGGTTTATCGATTCCAGCTTGGCTTATCAGGGATATGCTCTGGGGTGGGATTTGAATTTGATTGGGGATATTAATAAAATAGCGGCCGGGGGTTTGGAACCGGATCTAACATTTTTACTTGATGCTAATACGGAGCGGAGCATCAGCCGGTTGAATAATCGGTTGGATGCCAATCAAACCAAGGGTGACCGGATTGAATCCCGCGGTTATGCTTTTCAGGAAAAAGTCCGGCAGGGTTATTTGCAGCTGGCCCGGCATAATCCACGGATCGTTGTGATTGATACGACTACAAAAAATATTCAATCGATACATGCGGAGTTGATTCATTGGGTAGGGGACCGATTATCAGGATGAAAATTAAAGAAAGGCGGTGGTTTTAGATGAGACTGGTCATTACAATGGTGCAAGATCAAGATGTAAACAAGTTATTAGCCATTTTAACCGATCATGGTTACTCTGCAACCAAACTGGCAAGTACCGGAGGATTTTTACGTCAGGGCAATACCACCCTCTTAATCGGTGTTGAGGAGGCGCAAGTTTCCGAACTCACCGGTCTGATTAAAGACACCTGCCATTCACGGAAACAGTTGTTAACGCCGTTGGCTTCAGTGGGGCGGACGATGAATAATTATATCCCCAATCCGGTCGAAGTGCAGGTCGGTGGTGCTACTATTTTTGTTGTGGAGGTGCAGGAGTTTATCAAAATTTAAACTCCCATCCGGCGTCTTTCTAAAGTCTCCAAGGTGTGAACGCTTTGGGACTTGTGTCTAATGAATAATGTTTTGCCTTCTGAAAAGGCTAACTCGACCCGGATCAGGGCAGGGCTTTTTTGGATGAGCGGGGAAGTGCATAAAGGAGGGCTAGATTGAGCTATTTCTCCTTGTATGGTAAATACGGGACTTGAAATATTTTTCTAAGAAGGTCTCCAAACATGAAGGTTAAAGCGGCAGAATCAAGCCAGGTTAATCCCAAATTACTTAGTCGTTTGTCTAGTACCGGTTCGCATCAGGCTTCTTTTAGCGATACTTTAAGAAGCTCGGATGTAAAGCGCCGTAGTGAAGCCTGTGAGACTATTTTGCAGGAACTGGATGTATTAGGGGAAAGACTAAAAAAAGGCCCTAACCCTTCGGATGTTAAAAAATACCGTTCTTTAATCGGGGATTTCATGAGAGAGGCATCGGGCCAGTCCTACGATATTCACGAAGAATCCCATTGGGACCGGGAAGGTAACCGTAAGAATTTTGTTTTAGTAAGAAAAATTAATCAATCGGTTGAGGAATTACTGGATGCTGTGATGAATCAGGAGAAAAAGCAAATCGATGTGGTGGCCAAACTAACTGAGATCCGGGGTTTACTGGTTGATTTTTATCTTTAACCCATTACGGGCTTGGTAACGAGTTATTCCTTCCGTCATGAAGTGCCTTAGGGCGCTCACATGAAGAAGGCTTTTAATTAAAGGAGAAAAGTGTGGCTTTTTCTGATATAATTGGACATAAAGAAGTTATAAAGGCGTTAAGTAGTGCTTTGGCAGATGCCAAAACAGGACATGCTTATTTGTTTTTAGGCCCTGCCGGGGTGGGAAAGAAGACACTGGCCCGGGCTTTTGCCAAACAGTTGCTTTGTCTTGAACAGGGGGCGGACTCTTGTAGTTGCCGCTCCTGCCAACAGCTCAATATAGGATTGCATCCCGATTGGGTGACGATTGTCCCCAGCGGTAATTCGATTAAAATCGATCAACTCCGGGACATGCAGCACAGTGCTTATCTGCGGCCCATTATAGGGACACATAAGATTTTTTTCTTTTCAGAAGCCGACCAGCTTACCGAAGCAGCGGCTAATAGTTTTTTAAAAATTTTAGAAGAACCGCCCTCCGGGGTTATTTTCCTTTTTATAGCTGTGCGGGCTGATAACATTTTGCCGACGATTCGCTCCCGCTGCCAGGTTTATCAATTGTTTCCGGTGTCATCAGAAGAGATTATCCCTTGGCTAACGGAGAAGGGTTTTACGGATGAAGAGGCGATCAGGCGGGCTCAAGTAGCCGAGGGGATTCCCGGGGCTGCATTAAGCCAGGGAGAGGACTCATCTGGAATCGCTCCAATCAAGTTGGCGGAAATTTGGGACCGGGATTTGCTGGAACTTTTAAAACTGGCCAATGAACTTGAAAAAAAGGACAGGCGTGAAGTTTCAAATTTAATGCAGGAATGGCAGGCTGAATTAAGAATAAATATGATTCGTAAGGCCAAATCAGCTCAGCGGTCTTCCGAAAAAATGGCTGAACAATTATTTTTTTCGGAAAAACTGACCCAAGCCATTCATATGGCTGAAAGTAATGTGAATGTGCGGCTGATCCTGGAAGAATTTTTTATAGCCTTAAAAGTACATGCTAAATATACTTTGAACGATTGAAGGCTTAATCCTAAAGTTGTCGGAGTCAAAGTGAAGGGAATTGGTTGAATGGGATATAATGTAGTCGGAGTCCGCTTTAAACAGGCGGGTAAAATTTATTATTTCGATCCCAGTGAGTTTGAGATAAAGGCTGGTCAGAGCGTGATCGTGGAGACGGCCAGAGGTATTGAGTTCGGTCAGGTGATGATCGGCCCTAAAGAGGTGCCGGATGAGAAAGTAACCTTACCTTTAAAAAAAGTAATCCGGATTGCGACGGCGGAAGATGAGTCCCAGCTGCGCGAGAATATGGAAAAAGAAAAGAAAGCCTTTACCACTTGCCTGGAGAAGATAGCCCACCACCAGTTACAGATGAAACTGGTGGAGGTGGAGTATACTTTTGACCGCAGTAAGATTATTTTTTACTTTACCGCTGACGGCCGAGTGGATTTCCGGGAGCTGGTCAAGGACTTGGCGACCGTTTTCCGGACCCGCATCGAACTAAGACAGATTGGAGTCCGTGATGAGGCTAAAATGTTGGGTGGGTTGGGCCCTTGCGGAAGACCGCTATGTTGTGGCACATTTTTAGGGGACTTTGAACCAGTATCGATTAAGATGGCCAAAGAGCAAAATCTTTCCCTCAATCCGGTGAAAATTTCCGGGATTTGTTCCCGCCTGATGTGCTGCTTGAAGTTTGAGTCTAATTGTTACCGTGAGGCTAAGGCGGACTTGCCACTGATTGGCAGCAGAGTACGGGTAGATGGTAAGGAAGGTAAGATCGTGGAAACCAATCCGCTCAAGGAGTCACTGCTGGTACAATTTGGCGATGGGGTGCGGAAAGAGATCCTACTCAGCGCGGTTGAAGAGATTATATTGGGGAATGAATCCCAGGATGGTCATAAAAATCAGAATCCACCGGAGAAGTATGATGGTTGAACCAAACATGAGCCTTTTTCCCTGACATAACCTCATTAAGGATTGGGATGGAAGACAAGTTTTTAAAAGTGTGAAAAATAAAGTAACCAATGAAAGTCAATAGTGGTATGCTATTAGCCGATCGCCAAAAGGTCAGAACATTATTTTTATAATAAATCCAAAAACAGGCTATTGATCTACGGACGGGTTTATATTATAATAACATATGCGTTAAGTTTGGCGGTGTAGCTCAGTTGGTATGAGCATGCGGTTCATACCCGCAGTGTCGCTGGTTCGATCCCAGCCACCGCCACCAGTTATTTAAAATTTTTAATGAGTAAGTGAGTAAGTGGAGTAAGGCTGAAAGAAAATTCATTTTGGATCGCGAGCTTCGGTGGATATGTTCATAAAGTAAAGAGCCCGACTTTCAAAATTTGAAATAAATAGCAATACCAAAGTGAATATGAAAGAGATATGGACCACTAGCTCAGTTGGTAGAGCAGCTGACTCTTAATCAGCGGGTCTGCGGTTCGAGCCCGCAGTGGTCCACCATTAAGAACAACAACGGTTTGCGAGATTTCGTAAAGCCGTTTTTTTATACTCAAAATGCCATTTTCTACGAATTTTGCAACAAATCTTTGCAAACTCTCTAGTTCCGAGGGCTTGAATTAATTTGCTTTCTTCTCAGAAAAGCCATTTAAATTTTCAACAGATTTTTTCTTTAATGCTGCCGGGATGTGAGCGTATGTGTCTGTAACTACTTGAAAAGTAGCATCCCCGAGATTTTCTTGAATGGTTTTCCAATCTACCTTTTCGGTTTCCAATAGCATCGTAACGTAAGAATGTCGCTGCTTATGGAATGTTAATCCTTCGTAACCGTGTTCACGAACTAATTCTAAAAAATGTTTTGATAAACGATCTGGCCGTGGCGGATACCCATCCGGTTTGGTAAAAACATAGCCTGATTGAAAATATTCTAGCCTTTTAAACATACGTTTTGGTTTTTTCCAAGGCTTTGCTTCTGTTTCTTGTTCCTCTTTTAGCCGCTTGTTTTCCCATTCCCAACGTTCCTTAATTTGTATTTCTCTCCATTTTTTTAAGCCGGCAACAACATCATTGGGTAAGGGAATCGTCCGGTTTCCTTTTTCACTTTTCGGATCTTTGGTAATGAGTTTGGTTTTGGGACCTTCTTCAGCGTAAGTATTTACTTCAACTCGCCCTTCGTCAATTCTCATTTGCTTATTTGCCAAATCGACATCATCCCATTTAAGAGCCGCCAATTCGCTCAATCTAACGCCGGTTCCTAAAGTTGTTAGATAAGCAAAATACCATGGGTCAAATCTGATCTTTCCTAAAAAATCTGCGACCTGTTCGGTGGTCATATACTTCACTTGGGGCCGTGTATAATCAATTCGGTCTATCCCGGCCATAGGATTATCAGGAATTTTTCGCATCCCCACGGCTTTAATTAACGCCATTGAAAGGACACCTTCGATACCGTGGATTGTTCTTTTAGAAAGTGGATCATTGCTTGGTATGTAATTACCTTTATCATCCTTCTTTTTGCTAAGTTTCTTCTCGACCCGTTTCTGATTAAAGAACTTTTGAATATCTTCCGGACTTAGTTTTTTTAAAAGGATGCTCCCGATTTTTGGCTTGATATGCACTCTAATTATATATTCGTAGAAATCATAGGTAGATGATCCTTCTTCTTCATTATATTTTGGTTTAATAACTTCGTTTAACCAGAAATCAAGCCATTCGCCCACCGTTTTATCGGTTGGCTTATCATAGCGACCGCCTTTGTTTTCCATTTGACCGAGGGTTTTCTTTTTGTTTTCAATAGCTTGCTTCTTATCGGTAGTTTCAAGATCAATCCACTCTCGGCCGTAACCCCCTTTCCCGCCTTTTAATGTTGGGTCCCATCCCGTACTGATGAGCCAATACCATTTACTATTCGTTTTCTTTTGGAATAGGGTACCTTCCCCTGCCATAAAATCGCCTCCTTATAATAAAAATGACTCCTTTTGAAAGTCATTCTTGATGCAATAATTTTTATTAATTTTAATTGCTTTTGAAATCAGGTATATTAAAAATAGTTATTGCGCCACAACATTCACAATAATGAGCATCTTTAGGGTTTTTCATACCACAATTTTTAAATTTAGGCAAATTATCATAGTCATTACAAATAAATAGATAAAAGCCACATGTTTTACAATAGTTAGCTTCTGTAGAAAAGTGTTTTTGCCCACATCTCGGGCAAGCAGTAAATCTTCCTTGGTTATCAACACTCAGAAAGCTAGGCTGATGTGAAGCTTTTTTGGGCATTAATTGCCAATGAGTCCTATAAATTTTATCGTTTTTAATTTTGCTATTCTTAGAACAATACACTAATGAGTTTATATAATCGGTGAAATAGTTATATATTTTTTCAAGTCTTTCTGATTGTTCATCATCGTAAATATTTACATGATCTGGATATCTTGATAAGTAGCGTTCTCTTTTTCCCGCTGCTGTATTTGAAATATAACAGAGATTTTGAATTTCGTCTTTACTTATTGCTCCTATATTTTTTAAAACAATTTCAGGCGCAAGTAATTCTGCTGCAAATGCATGAGCTTCACCTTCAAGAGCCTGATATTCATCATTTGTAATATCACTTCGGAAAAGAACATTATCTAGAAATTTAATTCCTGTTTTAAGAAAAGAAAAATGCTCTAAAATTATATGGCCTATTTCATGACCCAAAGTCCAATGAATTCTATAGTCGGAAACACTATCATCGTATATTGTTAAATAAAATTCATTGTGGCAGTTAAAAGTTAAAGCATCAATGTGATTTTTATCATTTTTAAAAAGTACGATTGTTTGGGCAATATCTTCTGCAGAGGAATAGTTAGATTTCTCCAGGTCAGATAATTTAATAAGTTTCCAATTATTATTTTTGTATAAAGCAAAGGGATCGACTGGGAGTTTGTTGATATTTGAATCTATGATGAAATTCTGAGCTTTTTCAGTGGCGTAATCCCAGCGTGCCTCATGCGGGATTTCTGGCTTCATCATTTTTTTGTATTATTTTGCTCCTCTTCATGTGCTTTGATAATTCCTTCTACAACATTTACAACATATTTAATTTTGTCATCTGGCAATTCTTCTGCTCTGGCCATGACTTTAATAAGTCTAGAGTTTTTTATCTCTTCATCAACATTTTTTTCATCTAGATAGCCAGCCGCTTTCATTAATTCTTCATAAGGCGTTTTTAAATAAGGCGCGA
Source organism: Bacillota bacterium (assembly GCA_003501335.1). Classification (GTDB taxonomy): domain Bacteria; phylum Bacillota; class UBA4882; order UBA8346; family UBA8346; genus UBA8346. The sequence continues at coordinate 43,389 of DNPQ01000567.1, read as the reverse complement.
TTTTTTTTAGATGCTCGGGTTTTGCCTTTTGAAGTCCAGCTTCTATTCTTGAAATAGTCGCTGTGCTTAAACCAGATTTATCTGCAAGTTCTCTTTGGGTTTCTATGTTGTTCCTATTTCGTAATTCGGATAAATATTTCCCAAAATCAATATTATCATTCATTACGGTCACTCCTTTCAAATAAATAGTAGCATACCAATTACATCTTTGCAACAATTATTTATTACAAAGTGGGAACCAATTATTGCAAAACTGTAATGAGTGTGATACTATGAAATTACAAAGTTGTAATGAGTAGTTATGAGGAAGGAGAAAAACTTTATGGGAAAACAATCGGAATTTGTTTTAAATATCGAAGAATTTACCAGTCGTAGAAGGAAAAAGGGATGGAATTTAAGTAAAACTTCAAAGATGACAGGAATATCAAGACCGTCGCTTTGGAAAGCATGTTTGCCTATTAACGATCCAAGGCGCGTTGAGTTGGGACAAGTTTCTCGTGATAAACTAATCAACGTGTTAGGACCGTTTGAAGGGCTATTTTTTTTGCATGATGAATTACAAAACTGTAACGAGAAAAGGAATCGAAAAAATGAACAATTTTAAAGGAGTTGTTCGAAATGCCACGTGAAAAGCAACTTACCCGGGAAGTAATGTCACTTCCTGAACTTAAAAAATTTTTGCGGATCGGTACTATCAAAGCATTGGAGCTTCTAGAATCCGGTAAAGTACCTGGTAAAAAATTTGGGACTAGGTGGCGGATATACCGGGATGATGCAATTAATTATCTCCGGTCCGGAAAACCAAACGAAGGGTAAAGGCTATGACGAGAAAACCAAAATCTGATAGTTGGCAATACATATTAAGATCCCTTCCTCGTTCCATTAAACCAGTTAAGGAATTTACTAAATGGTTGGAAGAATATAAACCATCCTTCTGGTTAAAAGATGCTGAACGGTTGGCCGAGTATGTTAAAAATCGTAAGGTCAAAAAGATAACTGCTAAGGATATTCCTTCAACAGTAGAATTCGTGCTAGTTGATGAATTGGTTCGACATCTTCAAACTATCAACGATTGGTATAACGAACAGCGCAAGAGGGAAGCCGAGCGGCAAAGGCGACTGCGGGATGAATACCTGAAGATTCCCTCTGATGAGCGCCAAAAGATTGAATATCTTAAGCAAATTGTATGTGAAGCGCCATGGCCCTTGTTGGATTGTTCAGAAGAGGAACGATTATTTGAGCGAATAGGGAAAATAAATTTTTCTAAAATAGGCCTTGTGATTGAATGGTTAAACATACCAGAAGGTGAGCGAATAGGGTGGTTAAACGAAACTATTCGGTTGGCAGAAATCGTAAAGAAGAAGGTCGATATTGAACGCGAAAAAATGCGACAGGAAAAAGAACGGCAATTTGATGAATGGCGGCGTACCTATCATTATACGTACACGGTTCCACAGCAAAATACTGAATCCGCATATAGAACCCTAGAATTACCAGTAGGGGCTAGTAAATCAGAAATTAAATCAGCATTTCGGCGACTGGTAAAGAAATTTCATCCGGATGCGGGAGGTGATCCGAAACAATTCATTGCAATACGGCAAGCATATGAAACGCTTATTTAAAAATAAAAAGGAGATGGCATGAATGAAAGATGCAACCAAATTTGAGGATTTACCAAAAAGTGATCAGATCGATTGTTTTATCCAACATGTTAGCGGTCATGAAAAAGAGGCGGAAATCTTATATATATTAGCTATTTACGCCGCCTATTTGTTGACTAACGAGAACGCCGAAAAATACAATCTGACGGAATACACTTCTGATGAGCTTGTAAATTTATTTGAAAATGCTGATGGATTCGATGAAGAAGAGAGAGCCTGGAATTCATTCATTGATAGCATCGGTACTTCGCAAATATGGGATATTATCTCGAATCCTATCCCATATATCGATGAATTGAACAAAATTACAAATTTGATTCAGAATATAAAATACCGGTTGTTTAAAAACTTTGCTCATTTTCGCCGAAAGGAAATGAAATGATATTGCGTTTATTAAGCGGCGCGCCCACAAAAAAACCAGATTATTATCAATTATATCATGATGCTTATATTCGTAAATACCGTATGTGTATTAACAACCCAGATAATCAAGCCGTCAAATCGCTTATTTTTTATGGTGTTAGGTATATCAATACCATGAAAAGAACCGGAAATGAAAGCCTGGATGAATTATCCGTAGTGCTTGAAATTATCGAAAAGATTAAAGAGCAAATATCTTGGCTAACTCCAGCCGAACTTTTGAACGTTTTTCCATTGGACAAGCGATATGACGGCGAACGCTACCAAAGCAAAGATTATTTTTCATCTATGGAAATGCTTCAAAAATTTGAGATGGACAAGCCCATTGGCGACAAGATCGACGATTTGCTTTGGGACTATATGAATATTCAAACCAGATTATTTGTTGCTCAAGAGATTGGAATTCTCAGCGATATTCAACAGGTATATGGCGAACCCGGTATAATGGAAGAATTTGCCACAAAAAACGGGATAACCACGTTCACCAAATATACCGAGCTGTCCGGCAAGGAATTTATAGTTAATAACCAAACTGGCAAATCAATAGGATTTAAAAAGAAAATACCGCGATATTTGAAGTTAATTTAACGAAAGGAGGTTGATTAATGTGTTTGTTGTCGAAGAGGACAAGCTCGATCAGGCCAATGATTATTTGAAGATGATGCTCGAAAGAGCTAAAACCGTTACAGCAAATGAAATCAGGCTTCCAAAGGTTGAAAAATCCAGGATCGACTGTGAGGAAAATAAATTTTCAGTAACCTTTATTTTTGTTGATGGTGGTGGAGCGATACTGGAAGCCAAATATGCCAAATATATAGATGAATCGATTATCATTATCACCGGCGATTCGAGCTATGACGAACTTATAATTTATTCTGAATAAGAAAAAACGCTCCGGTAACCAGCCGGGGCGCACACGAAAAAAATTTTCCAAAATCATTATACCATATTTTAGAAAATGGAGGTATTAAAAAATGAGTATTCAATTCAACGGCGAGATCCGCAGCATGCAAGATAAATTTTTAGACCGCTTGGAAGAAGTGGAAACCAAAATTAAAGAAAATCCACAATATATCGGGCAACGCAAGAAAATTGATGAAAAATATGAATTGATTTATAAACTTTCCCCGGATGCTCAACCAATAGTAAGGGAATTAGATAACGAGATATGGTCTTTGGTATGCCGGGTTCAGGAATTTTATTACCTGCAAGGATTGAAAGATGGATTGGAATTGAAAGCACTTATGGAAAGGGGGCTTGAATGATGACTACGGAACAAATTGCAATCAAGCCGGAACATATGCCGGAAAAATTTAAAGAACAGTATCAGGATTTTGAAGTTTGCCGTTGTCCTGAAATGCCCGAAAAGATCACTTCAGTATTTTGTGAGGTTAAAAAAGATTCAATCGCAGTACTTATGGTGGCCCCAGAATTGAGCTATGAAGAAGTTGTTGATAAATTACAGAAGCATGCCGGTAATGATTCTGAAGTAACGTGCATTGCGAGGGGATCGGTTTGACTGATTTAACTGAAGAAAAGCAGAACAGTATTGCCGATTTATCATCAACCATTCTTAATAGGGCTTTATTGAAACGAAAGACCGAAAAATGGTTCAAGGACACCGTAAAATATGAGGCCAAACAACGATACGGCGCTAGGGCATTGGTTAGGCTTACATATGGCGAGTTTGAACCGGATAGTCCGGGCGATATTTCTTGGCGGGTACATAACGATACGATGTTTATCCACCATTCGACCCAAAGCTATTATAAACCGTTATTGTCCGGCGTTGATTATGAGAAAGCTTTGGAGTTGGCTACCGAGTTTATAAGATGCGCCGATTGTCCACTTCGTGATGTCAAAACTCGCTGCTCTTATAAGGATGAGCTTTGCGTCAAGGGACTGGTTAAGTACTTTAAGGAAAAGTGGAAATTGAAGGATAATTGTGGACTAAAATCAATTTGAGTTAGGTTAAAAAATTTGAGGTAATTACAATGGAATATGAGGATATCAGCAAAATAACCGAACGCATAGCCGTTGGTGATTTTAAGGATAAAAACGGCCATTCTCTCGAAAGTAACATTTGGTATATGGAACTTAAGGACGTAATCAGTCGACACAAAAAAGAAAGAAAAATTTATAAAGAGACTATTGGGCTATTAAATTCAATGGTACTGTCCGGTGAAAAGCACGGCGAAAAGTCACAGGCGATGGTGGAACGGGCTTTAAGAATGGTTCCGTCAAATGAACAAATTTGGGAGAAAGCAGTGGAACTAATGTCTGTGGAATATGCTAATCGCGTCGGGGCTACTATTGATAGCCCAGAAGATATGAAATATTTAATTCGTGCAAACAAATTGACTTATTTTGTACGGGCAACCACTGCGTTGGAGAGTGGTAATTAAATGGATTATCCGACGGGTGGTTATATGAAACTATATCGCCGGATAAAACATAATTTTCTTTGGCCGAAGGGGCGTGCTTATACGCGCCTCGAAGCCTGGGAAGATATGCTTTTTAGGGCGGAGTATATGGATACCAAGGTTCAAGTTAAGGGAAGGCTTATTTTAGTTAAACGTGGCGAGTTCATATGCTTTGAACGTAAATTAGCTGATGATTGGAAATGGAGCCGGGAAAGAATACGACGCTTTTTAAAATTACTTGAAAGCGAAAACATGATTAAAATAACTGCTTGCACCAGAAGCGAGACCAGAATAACCATTGTTAATTATGATTTTTATCAAGGTGGCGATACCAGCAACGAGACCAACGCGAGACCAGAAACGGTACCAGAAATAATACTAGAGACGAGACCAGAAAAAGAATTGTCAGAATTGGAGAATCAGACATCAGCGATACCAGAGACGAGACCAGAAACGGTACCAGAAACGAGACCAGATTTAATAAGTAAAAGAAATAAAGAAAGAAATATATATACAGCAGAATTTGAAAATTTTTGGAAAGAGTATCCAAATAAAAAAGGTAAGGATGGAGCCTTTAGATGTTGGAAAACCCGGTTAAAAGAAGGATATAAAGCAGAACAAATGATTTTAGCCGCTAAAAATTACGCCATTGAACAAAAAGACAATAATCCTAAATTTATTAAGCATGGACCAACATTCTTAGGACCTGATAAACCATTTTTGGATTATTTATCTGTAAGCGATAACCAAGCGCCTGAAAACAAACCAGTTACTATATCAAATGATGATATTGATATCGATGCACAGCAACGATTGAAGAATGCGGAAGAATACTGGCAATATGCTGGGCTGAACAAGAGGGGCGATGACCTAAATGATCAGCATTAACGACCAACAACCGTCTGTTGATTTATTAAATATCATTCTAACTCACGGAGAAGAGTATTTTGAAAGAGTCCAAAAGATGCTTTCTAAGGAAGATTTTTATGAACATCAATTTCAAGATATCTGGGAATCATTTGACAAATTATCATTGGATAATAAACCAATATCAATCAATGAAGTAATGAACATTATTAAAAATAAAGCAATTGATTACCACTATCTTGGATCATTAACCAGTGGATTCCCCGCTCCTGAAAAAATCGTTGAGTACGCTCAGGTAGTTAAGAGGCAGAGTTGGGCAAGGCAAGGGATTACTAGATACAGGGAACGGATAAAAATGTTATCCGAAGGGATTGACCCCAGAGATATTATTTCCCAAGGAGTATTGGAAGACTCCAATATGATTGAAAGAACTAGTAATAATAGCCATATAAAACTGCTAGGGGAAGGGATTTTGGATTTTATTTCTGACATCGACGAAAAAAGGAAAACTCATAACGCTATAGCCGGACTACGTACAGGGTACGACGAATTTGATTTTATCCTTGGGGGATTGGACCCGGACACTATTAATGTAATTGCAGCTAGTCCTGGAACCTATAAGACCACGTTCGTTCTTAATATTGCAAATAACATTGCTGAAAAATATGGTTATGTGTATTTCGCTTCATTGGAAATGTCAAGAAAGCCACAATTACAGGGTAAAATGTTGGCGCAAGAAGCCGAACTCGACTCCATGGCATTTAGAAACCTTAATATCCTAAAAGATGGAGATATTGACAAATTAAGCAACAAATTTGCCCCAATAGTAAGTGAATCCAGAATTGTTGTTGATGATTCAACAGAAAACAAAGCATCTCAAATATTTATAACAGCGAGACAGTTAAAGAAAAAATACGATATTAAGGCGATTGCGATTGATTATTTACAGTTAATCGACCCAGAAAGAGACCTGAATGGGAATCGGAAACGGGAAGTTGATACATCACTGCGGATGCTTAAAAAAATGACGAGAGAACTTCAACTGCCTTTGATCCTTATTTGTCAATTAAATCGAGATGTTTATAAGCGGAAAGACCCAAAGCCGATATTCTCCGATCTGAATGAAAGTGGGGACATTGAACAGGCGGCGAGTACCATTACATTTCTTTATCGTGCAAAATGCGATGCCCCGGACTTAATAACTGGAAACATTGCAAAAAACAGATACGGCCCAGCAAATTCTGATGTTAAGTTTCGAGTGAACCCGCGAAAATCTTCATTTAAAATTGATGGCCCACCAAAAGTAAAAATTTGAAAACAGTGTGGTGGTAACGATTGAGCGATTGGGAGGGATGAATATATGGGTAATGGAAAAGGTCCGAAAGCAAAAAGCAAATTACTTGAAATCACCGGTGAGTCCGATTTTGAATTAGCCTGTAATGGATGGGAGCTCCAAGATGTTGTTAAAACAGAAGATGATGAAGAAATCGAAAACGAATGTACTATTTGTGGCCAAACCCACCTGAACGATAATTATTTGATTTGCTATATTAAAAACGGTGTGGTTGCTAATATTGGAAGTAGCTGTATTAAAAGGTTTATTAGGTTTAAGGATATCGGAAGCCAGGAAGATTCCAATAGATACTTCGAGAAGAAGAAACGGGAAATCAACGATATCAAGAGCACCCGGGAACTACTTTTAGAAGTTTTGATGGACAAGCCCCAATCAAAATATGTTTTAAAATTTCGCTCAATCTGTGCGAATATCTTGCAAATTAAACCGGATGAATTTAAAGGGCTCTATTTATCTGAACAATGGTTTAAGCTGTTATCGATTCTTAATAAGAACTTTCTCCTCACCGAGAAGCAGGAACACCGGGTTAAATTGATTTTGTTTAATCCAAGAGATGTTGAGGTCACAAAAGGAAAAGTACGAATTGATAAGCCAATTTATAACGGGAAAATACGGCATCGAGTATCAAATACTTTAAGTAAATCAGGTGTTTATAAGAATCCAAGTCAAATATTTGGAGGCTCACAGTGAAACAAAAGCCGCTTTCTGGAAGCAAGATGATAAATCCATGGCCTAAAGAAAAACGAAGGGCAGCTCAAAAAGTTATTGAATGGGATTTATTTACATATGAATCAGTAAAAAAAGACATCGAAAGGGCTATTCGAGAGATTGAAGAAATAGCTGCTCCGACCGCTACCGATATTCGAGAAAATATTTATTTGGAATCAAAGGAAATGAGATTTATAGGAGGATTCAATACCGGGGTGGTTATTGGGAAACCAATTCATAGTTCAGGAGATCCGACAGCCGATAAAGCCGAACAAGTAAGAAGATACCGACAGACATTGTTAAGCAATACAGAACACCGTGAATCAGTTAGGCGAATAAATGCGATTGAAGAAGTAATGGAAATTTTGGATAAATCGACGGTCCCGGACAATAACTCACGAGCCCGATTAATACGGGAATATTACTTCAAACAATCAAAAACACTTGAAGCGATTGCAATAGATTTACATATTTGTGAAAGAACTGCACGCAATTGGAAGTACAAAACAATCTTTGAAGTAGCGAAACGGTTAGGATTTGTTATATGATTCCGAAAGGTTGCCGTTTTTGATATTAAAACCGTGATAAAATGTCATTGTGAAGGCGTGTGAGATAAGCCTTAGAACTCACGTAAAAACCCCTGATATTAATCCAGCTTGGTTAGTGTCTCACTTGAATCAAGTTAAAGATTAATTATAAACAGGGGTTTTTAAGTTATTTAGTGATTGTTGATCCTTCGATGCCAACTCGGAAATTACATTTCCTCATACTCTAGCTCATGTATGACTAAAGGCTTAGGGCCTATGGTTAATATACAGCGGAGAGATATACAGAAGAAGGAATTTAAAATGAAAGTTAAAGAGCTAATTGAGAAATTAAAAGAGTTTGATCAAGAATTAGAAATAAAACTTGTAGACGATTTTTGTGATGATTGCATTGATATTGATTATATAACGATAGATTGTGATAGTAAAAAAGGGTTCGTTCGATTGGGGTGAAATAAAGTGGCTAACCTAAATGACAGACAAGAAAGATTCTGCCAGGAATATATAATTGATTTAAACGGTAAGCAAGCAGCAATAAGAGCTGGATATTCTGAGAAAACAGCAGAACAAATTGCAAGTAGATTGTTAAGAAATGTCAAGGTTTCCGCACGTATAGAGGAATTGCAGAAGAAAGTCATCGATAAAATCGGATTAAACCAAGAATGGGTTTTGAAAGAACTCCAAAGGGTTTATTCCCGTTGCATAGTTCCGGAAGAAATCGAAAAATGGGACTACGAACAACGGCAACTCATTGGAACCGGAGAATTCATGTTTGATTCCAAGGGCGCTAACCGTTCCCTTGAACTATTAGGAAAACACTTGGGAATGTTTGCTGATAAATTGAAGATTGAAGATACGACCAATTACGCTGATAAATATAAGGCCGCCCGGGAGCGTGCTAAAAATGCCAGAAAACAAAGAGGAATTGATCAATGATTTAATACAATTTGAATTAGATCCCTACGGTTATGTTATGTATAACTGGGAATGGGGCCAGGGCGAACTAGCAGACCAAGACGGTCCTGATGAATGGCAAATAAAACTCTTAATCGATATTGGCGACAAGTTAAAGAAAGGTGAGTTAGTTAATTTTGAAGATGTAATTCAAGAGGCTGTCGCTTCCGGCCATGGTATTGGGAAATCTGCTTTGGTTGCCTGGGTTATTAAATGGGGGCTTGATACTCTTGAAGATACTCGAATAGTTGTAACAGCAAACACCGAAAAGCAATTAACAAATAAGACTTGGCCGGAGCTACAAAAGTGGCACCGGCTTTCTTTAACTAAAGATTTATTCGTTTGTACTGCTATCGCTATTTATTCAAATGATAAAGCGCATGAAAAGAACTGGCGTGCCGATGCGGTTCCGTGGTCGGTCAATAATACTGAAGCATTCGCCGGACTCCATAACAAGGGAAAAAGAATCATCGTTATCTTCGATGAGGCTTCAGCTATTGATGATAAGATTTGGGAAGTAACCGAAGGCGCTCTGACGGATGCCGATACACAGATTATTTGGTTAGCATTCGGAAATCCTACCAGAAACACAGGACGATTCCGGGAATGCTGGCGGAAGTTAAGAGGTTTATGGAAAACATGGGAAGTCGACAGCCGGTCAGCTAAAGTATCTAATAAAAAGCAGATCCAAAAGTGGCTTAATACTTATGGCGAAGATTCAGACTTCTTTAAGGTTCGTGTTCGTGGTATGTTCCCGACACAATCGGCAAAACAATTCATTTCAACCGTATTGGTTGACGGTGCCTATGGAAGGTTTTTGCGACCGGAACAATATAATTTCGCTCCAAAGATTATTACCTGCGATCCGGCCTGGTCCGGTGATGACGAATTGGTTATAGCAATGCGGCAAGGGTTGGCGTTTAAGATTCTCCGAACAATGGAGAAGAATGATAATGATGTCCTTATTGCCAATATTATCGCTCAGTATGAAGATGAAGAGCAAGCCGATGCGGTATTTATTGATGGAGGCTATGGAACAGGTATATTAAGCGCCGGTCATACGATGGGCAGGAAACATTGGCTATTAGTTTGGTTCAATGAGAAATCCCCTGACCCTGGATGCCTTAATATGAGGGCTTATATTTGGGACCAAACCAAAGAATGGTTGAAACAAGGGGGCTCAATTCCAAAAGATCAAGTTTTATATGAAGATCTGATAGGGCCTGAAACAGTACCGAGACTTGATGGAAAGAAACAGCTTATGTCAAAAGAAGAAATGAAAGATGATTTAGGATTACCATCGCCAAACCGTGGGGATTCACTCGCGTTGTCATTCGCCTTTCCAGTTCAAAAGAAGAATAGTGGCCTTGGTAATAAACCACAGTTTTATACAAATGGTACTACAAAATACACTCCATTCAAGAGGTGATTATAATGGGAATGGTAGGAGCAGTAATTGCGGCAGTAACAGCTATATATGGAGCTGTTGAGCAACATAAGGCTGCTAAAGACGCTAAAGAGGCTAAGCAAGAGCAAGAAACTTATATTAATGACCAAAAGCAGACGCAGGCTGATACAGAAGCAGAAGCAACGGCGGAAGCTGAAAAAAGGCGCAAAGAACTTGCAGCGCGCCAGGGGATGATGTCAACCATTAAGACTTCAACAAGCGGAGATTTAAGCCAGGCACAGATTGGGAAAAAGACTTTATTAGGACAGTAGGTGATCTTATGCAAGGGATGGACCGTAAACCATTTGAGCGCACTTTTGATTTCATGAAGCAGGAGTATCAAAAATGGGAACCGACATATAAAGAGTTATCAAAGTACATAGACCCCGAAAGGGGTTTTTTTGATGGGCAAATTACGAATGATCCGAATGTTGGAATTGATTATAAGATATTACTGAATTCAACGCCGACAGATTCCGTTCAAACCCTTGCTGCAGGAATGAGAGGCGGCTTAACTTCTCCTGCGCTTCCATGGTTTAGATTGGGAGTTTCAGACCCTGATCTGTCAGAATATCAAGCTGTTAGGATGTATTTGGATGATGTTCAGCAGATTTTATTTGATATTTATGCGAAATCAAATTTTTACGATGTGATGTATTCCCTTTACGAAGAACTTGGAACGTTTGGAACTGCTGCGGTGATTATTGAAGAAGATTACAAGACTACTATTCGGTGTCGGTGTTTTACTGCCGGGGAATATTACTTAGGAACCGGCGCAGATGGTCGAGTCAATTCATTCGCTAGAATCATTCAAATGAACGCCTTACAGATGGTGCGTAAATTTGGTATAGATAATGTTTCGGAGTCAGTAAAAACAGCTTATGACAATAGCACATTTACGACTATGTTTTCTGCATATCACTTAATCGAAGAAAATGATGATAGAATCGAAGGCCGTAAAGATTTTAAGAATATGCTATATCGTTCTATTTATTGGGAGCCTGGAAGTACGGCAGATACATATTTGCGAATTGGAGGCTATCAAGAATTTCCGATTATTGCTCCCAGATGGGATATTGTTGCTAATGACATATATGGGAAGAATAATCCTGGGCGCAGAGGATTGGGAGATTCAAGAGAGCTACAGACAGCAGAGGAACAATATTTAATTGCATTAGATAAAGTTATCAATCCACCAGTTCAAAAATCTTCTAGTACTGATATGGTTAATGCATTACCTGGAGGTATTTCTACTTACGGACAAACAGAAAACCAAAAAATTATCCCGGTCTATCAAATCAGCCCACCTTTGCAGGAAATAGAACAACGAATATCAACTATTGAGGGCAGAATTAAAGCTAAGTTTTATACTGATATCTTTTTGATGCTTCAATCAACACTGGACGATCCGAGGAAAACGGCGACTGAAATCATTGAATTGAAGCAGGAAAAAATGCAAATTCTTGGTCCAGTGTTGGAACGGATATTTGGAGAAGGGTTAAACCCCGGCATGGAAAGAACATTTAATATTGCAAATCGTGTCGGAAGATTGCCGGAACCCCCAAAAGAAATTCAAGGTATGGAGTTAAAGATTGAATATACCTCATTGCTGGCTATGGCCCAAAAAGCATCAAGCATTACAACCATTCAACAGACTGCGACTTTTGTAATGTCAATAGCCGGAGCTTATCCGGATGTAGTTGATAAGTTCGATGCCGATGAAGCAGTAGACCAAATTGCAGAAATGAATGGTACGCCTCCAAAGGTTGTTCGAAGTGATGAGGATGTCGCAAAGATTAGACAACAAAAACATCAAGCGCAGCAGGCTGCGGCTCAAATGCAAGCCTTGGATCAGGTTGCTAATAGCGCTAAAACGTTATCTGGCGCAGACCTTGGCAGTAATAATGCCTTAACTGCCTTAATGGGAGGTGGTACGCAGCGGTGAATCAAACAGCAACCGCCGAACAGGTGAAGAAGCAAGAGGAACGATCCAAAAAAAAATTACAGCGAGAACAAGACGACCTTCGATGGATTCTTTCAGATCCGCGGGGTCGTCGTTTTATTTGGAAATGGCTTAACAAGGCCATGACTTTTGAAACCGGATTTATGGGAAACAGCCGGGATGTTTATGAATGGGGAAAACAGTTTATAGGAAAGAGTCTGCAAAAAGAGATTATGGACGTAAGCGGGTTTAAGTCCCTCGATCAAATGTATCGAGAGGATAAGGCATTAAAAGAACAAGAGGAGGAAAATTGATGGAAAAATATTTAGGAACAAAAATTATCGATGCAGAGCCAATGAATTTAGGCGATTACAACAAGTTTCGAGGGTGGACTATTCCAGAAAATGAAGACCCAAATCGAGAAGGGTATAAGGTTGGTTATCAAGATGGATATGTTTCTTGGAGCCCGAAAGATATTTTCGAAGAGGCCTATCATCGAATCGACCATCCAACATCTTTAACAAGAAAAGAAGGCGAAAGGGCTTACCCGTTTCCAAATGGAGAGTATAAACCTTATATTATAATCAACGATGGAAGTGTTACTTTCATCGGTCAAGGCGGTCCTATTAAAGAGGTTGGAGTTAATGGCTGCCAGATTGATGACGTTATTGAATTTGCCAAAGATGTATTGACTGTGTTTAACCAGCGTGTTCCATGCCGCGAAACCAGCATGATGATTACCAAGCTGGATGAGGCTTTATTATGGAGCCTTAAGCGCAAGACGGACAGAGAAAAACGTAATGTCGAGGGAACTTCTAAAAAGTAAATTTGGAAAGGAATGTTGTTAATGAATCAAAGTGATAGTAAATGTACAGCTGGTGTTCCTAAAGAACCAGTTCTTAGAGAACGTTTAGAAAAAGTAATGGCCATTTTAGTTTCTGCTCAGAGCGTGACGAATTCAATTAACGGTAAATTGTTTTTACCTAGACCAGTAGATCCCAATGACGCTTCCGAAAAGGCTCCATCTAGTAACGAGATGGAGTTTTTAATTGCAAAGATAGACCAAATGATTAGTCGATTGGAAACAGACTTGGTATTTATTAACGAAAAACTTTAAGGAGGATTTATGCAATGATTGACTCTTTCAATGGCCCACAGGATGACACCGTACAGGCCATAACACACATTGATTTACAGCATCATGCCGGTTCTTTATTGGGTGATCCGCCTGCAGCTGATCCAAATCCGGCTCCTGCCCCTGCCCCTAACCCGGCACCTGCAGATCCGCCGACACCGGAACCAACTCCCGCCGATCCGCCAAAACCAACAGAACCAGAACCGAAACCGGGAGATCCGCCAAAGGATCCTGGAAAAACAGATCCGGAAAAAAAAGAACCGGAAAAACCCGAAGGCGTGCCAGAAAAGTATGAGTTTACCGCTCCTGAAGGAATGGTCTTGAATGAGGCTAACACCGAAAAGGTTACAGGCTTATTCAAAGAACTTAACTTGACGAACGAGCAGGCTCAGAAACTTGTCAATGCCGAAGGTGATTATTTAAAAGAAGTCCAGAAGAGTAACGAGGCTGAATGGAATAAGACCACCGAAGGCTGGAAGGATGAAACCCTTAAAGCATACGGCAATAACTGGGACAAAGAGAAGATATTCGGGGCCAAATTCCGCGATCAATTTATTGACAAAGAAACTGCTGACTTTATGGACAAAATGGGCCTTTTTAATCATCCTGGGATTGTGAAAATGATGATTAATGGAGGACATGCACTAGCGGAAGATCATCTTGAAGAAGGTTCAAAAACTCACGTTAAATCAGACAAAGAAGTTCTGGAAGAGTTTTATGCAAAATCCCTTCCCAAAAAATAATTTTTAAAGAAATGAGGCGTTTACAATGGCAAATGAGGTATTAACCTTGCTTGATATTGCAAGGCAAAAGAATCCCGATAATAGCATCGATACCAAAATTGTCGAGGTTCTTAATGAATCAAATGAAATCCTTTGGGATGCTCCACATGTACAATGCAATAATGGTACGCAGCATGTGTTTCATCAGATGACGGATGAGCCGTCCGGCCAATGGTTTAAGTTTAATGATGGTTTCGAAGATGAAAAATTTGGGGCCAAAGCGTTGGCAGACACTTGCGGCATGTTGGGGACTTATTCTGAAATCGACTATGAAATGTGGAAGCAAAATAACCTGGATGCCGGTTGGAGGTTCAACAAAGAAAAAGCGTTTATATCCGGTCTTAGTAAAACAATGGCAGCTGCTATGATTTACGCCGATGCAACGAAAACACCTGAAAAAATCCATGGCTTTGCTCCAAGATATTCTAAAATGTCTACCTCGGAAACCAATATTGGCTACAATATTTTATCAGGTGGTGGAACCGGAACCGACAATACCAGCATGTGGTTAATTGGCTGGAGTCCCGAAACGGTTCATTGCTTATATCCTCAAGGTACTCAACCTATGTACAAAATGGAAGATCTTGGCCGGGTAACTAAGGAAGTGAACGGTAAAAAACGGGAAGTAGTTCGTTCTTATCATACTTGGTATAACGGTATCTGCGTTGAGGATTGGCGCTTTGCGATTCGGATTGCCAATATTGATAAGAGTGATTTAGCGACCGCCGGAGACGCTACCGATACGAGCTGTAACTTGCTCAAATTAATGATTCAAGCTATGGATCGTCTTCCGGAAGAAGGTATGGAAGGTGTTAAACTTTGCTTCTATGCTCGTAAACACGTTCATACCGCCTTGAAGATGAAACTACTCAACAAGAATAATTTGTTTTTGTCAATGGAAGACTTTACGACTGCTGGCAACATCGTGCGTAAACGTCTTTCTTTTATGGGAACTCCGATTGGTCGCCTTGACCAATTGCTGGATAGTGAATCTGTTGTAGCGTAAAAATAGGCGGTCTTAAAAGACCGCCTATTAATTTTAAGATCGAAAGGATGATATAAATGCTAGATGCCATGTTAGTTTTTTCCGATGCTCAAGCAATAACAGTGGATTCTGCGTGTTTAACTCAACCCTATGTTGATACTCTAGCACCAGGAAGGGCAATCGAAGAGCTATGGCTTGTAGTAAATGTTGAAACCGCTTTTGCTTCCGCTAATAGTACTGGAACATTAGCCATTCAGTTGCAAACTGATGATAATAGCAGCTTTACTACGCCTACGAATTTATTTACCAGCCAAATCTTTGCAGTAGCTGCTTTGACTGCCGGAAAAAATTTGGTCAAAATGCGGTTGCCGGAAGGCTTGGAAAGGTATATCAGGGTATATTATGACAATGCAACGGAAGCCTTTACCGCTGGAAAGGTTGATGCCTATCTCGATACGAGCGTTATGCTATCTTAGGAGGTAATGAGTATGGATATTAAAGTAAAAAACAAATCCTATGGATTTCGGGGAAGACACTGGGATAAAATCGGTGAAATTATCCATAATGTTACACCCGAGGAATTAAAAATGCCGGAAATGAAGCATTTTACCTATCCGGACGGGACTGAAATTATTAAATATATAAAATTAGGCCCCGTGGTTAATGAAAATAAAGAACCATCTAAACCAGAAGAGTTGGATGACAAATCCAATGTTGAATTGCGTAACTTGCTGGACGAAAAAAAGATTGAATATCCATCCAATGCAAGTACGGCGCAACTGATTAATATTTTAAAGAGTGTTATACCGGAGAACAATGAATCAGACATTCCACCGGAACTCATCGGAAAAACCAACAATGAACTCAAGGCTTTACTTGATGAAAAGGGTATAGCTTATCCTGCGAGCATTAACAAAGCTGGACTCATTGAATTACTAACAGGGGGCGGCGCATAGTCGCCCCTTTCTTTTTAAGGAGGAATTTCCATGGCCTCTGTAGTTGATATCTGCAATCTGGCTTTATCCCGTTTAGGAGAAAAATCGATTTCTTCGATCGATGAAGCCGGCGCCGCAGAAAAATGTAAAATTGAATTCAACCCTACAAAAGAAGCGATCCTTCGAGATTATGATTGGAGCTTTGCAAGAAGAATTGAAGCTTTAGCACCTGTCGATGGTGAAACTTTTTTTGGTTGGGATTATGTATATGTTTACCCTAAAAGTTGTGAAGCTATAAGAAAAATATTTAATGAGGCAACTTATAATTCAGATGAATTGCCGCCTTATGAGGTTGTTTCTTCAAACGTTTCAAGCAAAAAGTTGATCCTTTGTAATCTTGATTCTGCTTATATAAGATATACCGCAAACATAACTGATACTACAATATTCGACGCTTCTTTTGTGGACGCTTTTTCGTGGAAATTGGGCGCAAATTTAGCGAAACCATTAACGGGAAACGCTTCTCTTTCAACAGATTTAATGAACACTTATTTACGGGTTATTGATAAAGCCTCTGTTAATAATGCTTCTGAAGGGTATCAAACTCAGAAACAAACATCAAGTCTTTTAAAAGCAAGGGGATGAACCTATGGGGATGGATTTATTACAGCCTTCTTTTACCGGGGGTGAAATATCCCCTTCTCTCAGTTATCGGACTGATTTGCAGCGATATGCCACTGCTTGCAAAGCATTAAAGAATTGGATTGTTCATCCCCACGGGGGTACCTCTAATAGGCCGGGAACTGAATTCATTGCAGCAACAAAAGACAATTCAAAAAGGTCAAGGATTATTCCTTTTGAGTTTTCAATAGAACAAGCATATACAATAGAGTTTGGGGATCAGTATTTCCGGTTTTTCATGGATGGCGGCCAGATTCTTTTAAATAATGTTCCATACGAAATAACGTCACCTTTTGTCGAAGCCGATTTATCATCTATCAAGTTTACTCAATCGGCCGACGTGCTTTTTTTAGTCCATCCAAAATATGCACCCCGGACACTGACGAGATCGGGACATACCAACTGGTCAATTGGTTTGTATGAATTTAAGAATGGTCCCTACCGGAGAGCCAACGCCACCAGCACTACAATAACCCCCAGCGCTGCAACCGGCAACATCACGTTAACAGCTTCATCGGCTATTTTTGATCCGGGTCACGTTGGATCTTGGTGGAGAATTGGAACCCATATCGATAATAACGGTGATCAATATGGCTGTGTCAAAATAACTGCCGTAACAAGCAGTACGGTTGTGAGTGCCACGGTATATTCAACATTAGCAGCTACAACCGTGACAGATGATTGGGCGGAAGGAGCATGGTCCGGTTATCGGGGATGGCCTTCATCGGTTATGTTTTGCCAGGATAAATTAGTATTTGGAAATACACCATCGGACCCACAAGGGTATTGGATGTCGACAACCGGTGACTATAATAATTTTATTAGTCATGGCACTTTACAAGATACTGATAGCATTACAAATTATTTGACTTCACGGAAGGTCAATGCTATTAGAAACATGGTTGACCTTGGCGATGTTATGGCTTTGACTTCAGATTCCGAATGGCATGTAGGGCCGGGTTCGTCGGATGGGATTATTAAACCAACATCTTTAAGGCAGCGGTGTGATGGTCATTCCGGATGTTCTCTTGCCGATCCTGTTGTCATTAAAAACCGGGCTGTATATGTTCAGCCAATGGGTACTATTGTGCAAGATATCGGATATTCCTATGAATCGGATGGCTATATAGGAGATGATATATCGATATTTGCAAATCATTTATTTAAAGGGAAAACGGTTGTTGAAATGGCTTATCAGCAGGAACCGGATCATATTATTTGGATTATTCTCAATGATGGTTCCATGGTGGCAATGACTTATCTGAAAGAACAGCAGATTTTAGGTTGCACACCGATACAAACCGATGGCCTTTATGAATCAGTGTGTACTATTCCGGGCAATGGATATGATGAAGTATGGTTCATCATTAACCGTGATGGTAAACGCTATGTTGAACGATTACCGGATCGCCTGCCATCGACAGACCCAGCAGATTGTACCTTCCTGGATTGTTGGCTGAAATATAAAGGAGTTCCAGCAGATGAAATATCCGGGCTTAATCATTTAGAAGGCAAAACAGTTAACGTCTTAGCGGATGGTTATGTAGAAAAAGGATTGATGGTTACCAATGGAAAGATAACTTTATCAAGAGAAGCTTCTAAGGTTTGCATTGGATTACCTTATGTTTCCGACTTCGAAACTTTAAATGTCGATTTCGCAACAAATAATGGAACAATTCAATCCCGGAATGTAAAAATATCAAATGTGACACTTATTTTTGAAAATAGCCGAGGCGGATACATCGGAGCCAATTTTGATAAGATGAAAGAGGTCAATCAATATTCAGGCCAGCCAAGTGGAACTCCAATACCGCTTTATTCTGGGGAATATGATGAATCATTAGCAGATGGCGGTTATACCAAAGGTGGCAGAATTTGTTTTAGACAAAGTGATCCGCTTCCTGTGACAATTTTGGCAATTATTCCGGATGTGACGATGGGAGGGTAATAAGTTGGAAAATAACGTGAAACGGATTTATCCGGAGGCAAAAACAGCCTTAATAAAGTGGATTGAAGATAATTTCAATGATATCGACAATTATCTTTTTATTTGCAATGTCAAAAGCGATGGGTCAACAATGACCGTTTATGATTGTGATACATTCATGAGCGCTGCAGCCTTGGCTGCTATACAAGAACATACTCTGCATACTTTGGCCGAAAATGATGACTTTATTTGCAGGCCGGAACCGGAGGAACATTAAAAAGGAAAAGAAATGGATATTGTAATTAGAGAAGCAGCTCTCGAAGACACTTCAGCGTTATCGCCTTCTATACGGGAGCCTGATAAATTGGAAGTATTGACGATGGGAGCACCGGATCCGGAAGAAGCATTGGCAACTTCCTTTAAATTATCTTCATTCCGATACTCGCTGTTACTGAACGAAAGGGTAATTGCCATGTTTGGGGCCGCTCCAAAATCTCTTTTTGGGCAGACAGCAACCGTCTGGCTGCTGGGCAGTGAAGAAATAGAACGGATGAAAGTATCATTCATCAAAAAACTTTGTATTCCGTATCTTGATTTATTTCTAAAGGAGTACCCGGTTCTAGAAAACTGGGTGGATGGCCGCTATACCAAATCAATCCGTTGGTTAAAATGGTTAGGCGCTAAGTTTGACTTGATGACCAAGATTAACGGGATTGATTTTTTTCATTTCGAAATTAGGAGGCGCTGAATATGGGAGGCGTTTTTACAAATACTGGAACGTTGCAGGGCATTGGGTCGGCAGCCAATATGATAGGTGGATTTTATAGCGCCTATTCTCAATTGCAACAGGGCCAGATGCAGCAGGATATGAATAATTTCCAAGCCGATCAGATATTGCAGCAAGGAGATGAACAGGCAAAAGCAGTTAAGAAACAAGGACAGCAGACCCTTGCCTCACAGCAGGCGGCTATGGCGGCGAACGGGATGGCGTTAGATTCTGCTACTGCCGAAGATATTTCCTATGATACGTTGGAGAAATCCTCTTTGGATGAATTGTTGATTAAGTATAACGCAAATGTTAACGCTTTCCAGGCAAGACAAGCGGGAAAGAACGCCAGAACTGCATCGAAGATTAATGCGGCGAATACTTTAATGGGTACGGCAACCCAAGTGGCGGATAGCTGGAATCAATGGGCAAAGACAAGCAAAGGGAAAACAAGCAGTACTAAGGGTGTCAATGATTATGATGACGAAACGACGGCTTATATTACAAGAAAGTCGAAGTATCAAGCGCCTGGAATTTACCGCGATTAAGGGGTGATCTTTATGCAAGTACCTGTTTATGAACGTCAAGCACAAATCCAACCAATTAATCCGAATCCGGATGCCTTTGGTGTAAATATCGCCCAAGCAAACCAGCAATTAGGGCAAACGACTTCAAATATTGGTCAGCTTCTTCAACAACGAGCAAAGGAGCTCCAACAACAGAAAGATACTCAGAAAGTTCTTGAAGCCGAAACTCAAATGCGGCAAGAAATTGATGGCGTTTTATATAGTCAGGACACTGATGAAAATGGCCGTCCAGTGGGAATTATGAACCGGACTTTAGCAAACGCCAACGGCGTAACCCAAGATTTTAAAGATCAGATTGAACAGATCCGGCAAAAATATTCCCGGATGGTACCGGGGGAAGAGCAACAAACCCAGTTTGATCAGCTTTATAAAAGCATGTACGATTCCAATATGAATATGGTAGTCAGGCATGAGGCGCAGCAAGGGCAGGCCAGCCGGGAACAAACCACGCAGGATAATATCAATCAGAAAATCAAAGATGCTGCAAGTAACCCGTATTCGTTGGTAGATTCCATTGCAAACATCAACGCCATTGTCAAGGTAACGGGGGATTATAACGGAGATACACCGGATAGTATTAAATTTAATCAACAGGCGTCTTCCGGCGCAGCGGCTTTAAAGGCCTTTGAATCATTGTTCCAAAAGGAAGATTATAAGGGAGCCCAGGGGTTATTTGATAAAGTCAAAGATTATCTGCCGGGTGATGTCGCCGATACCATTAAAACTAAAATTGATGCCGGTGACTGGGGTGCCAAACAAACAACAATATCAGATGATTTACTCAAAAAATATGGCGAAAACCTAGCCTCGGGTGATAAGTATATCAAAAATCTTAGTTTAACGCCGGAAAAGCAAAAAGAATTACTGGATACCTATCATTCGACCTATAATTTGCGTGAACAAGAAAAACGGGCTACTATTAATACCCAAATTGATTATTATTATAAGAATGTTGAAGGAGCCGGGAACGGGTTGACGGCAGTAAAATACATTAATACCCTGCCGCAAAAGACCGCTGACCAATTACAGGTAAAAACAAGTTTGCTCACAATTGCCAAGCAGCTTTATCCGGAACTCACCAAAGCGGGCCAGGGGATAAAAACGGATCCGGCAGCCTGGTATGAACTATACGATAAAATCAAAGCCGGAAAAATTGCCAATAGACAAGAGATGCTTAAGGAATATGGAAGCCGGATCAGTTTCGACGATATGAAAACATTTTGGAAGGCCATGGATTCTATGGGGACGGTCGGTACTTCACCCTACAACAAATTTAATTTAGCCACAGATGGGGCGGCATTATTGAAAAAGAGTGGTATTAAAGACAGTGACCAGCAGGCTAAGTTTTGGGACTATGTTTCAGGGGTTGCAGGCGATTTTCAATTTAAGAATAAACGTCCCCCAACATCGGAAGAAAAGGACAAAATACTACAGGATGCTTTAACTAAGACCATAACTGGTAAATGGAAATTAGGGCCATTAGGAGGCAATAAAACAGATCACAGGTTTAATATTCCCCCGGATGCTCAATGGTCGAAAAAACTTAGTGCCTGGGTTTACCGAGACGAAAACGGTAACTTAATGAAATATAACCCATAATGAGGTGATAAGAATGCCGGGTATTCCCTTAACAGAAGATGAACAGGACCAATTCAATAAAGAGTTTGGGACAAATAGTTATGTTAGCCCCAGCACTGCATCTAAATCGGCACCTTTAACCGGGGCAGAAACTAATGAAGTATTAGATGAATTTGCGATCAAACCGGATAGCAATAATTATATTCCCCCCGAAGTCAGAAATATGGGTGAAGATACTGCCAATAGTTTGCGGCAATCCGCTATGGTTGCTGAACAGACTACGCCAGACCAGGCGGTTAAAGATGTTAAGATGTCCAATGATTTAAGCATTCCCGCTGAATATTTTATGACTGATCCTGATATGCGGGAGCAGGTAGCGGAGGCGTTCAATAATAAAAAGAGTTCTTCCATAGATTGGGATGGCATTGCAAAACAGTATCCGACGCTCTCACAGTTTTTGAGCGATCCCAAGAATATGGCCACTGCAAAAGATTTGATTCCGGAATTAGCGACACAAGAGCAGCACTTTCAGAATATCAAACAAGTATATCCCGGTTCTACTATTGGGCCAGACTATAAATATAAAAATACAACGATTGGTTCCAGGCAACCTTCTTGGTGGGAAACAGTGAAACAGATGGCCTATTCCGGGGCCGCCCAATTTAATCAGGGGATGTATGGTTTAGGTCGTTTGCCTATTGAAGCAATTTTTGGATCAAATAACAGTGTCGTTAAATGGTTGAATGAACGGAGCGCTGAAAGTCAAGCCGTTATGGATACTGCCGAACAAGAAAGCCAGGCAATGAAAGGTGTAAAGAAATTAGCCTATATAGGTGGTTCGGCAACTGTCAATATGGTGCCCACTGTGCTGATGGGTGCTATGACCGGAGGGGCGGCAGAGGCTCCAACATTAGGCGGGGAAGCTTCTTTATTACTGAAATCAATAAAAGATATGATTCCCTTTGGCGTGCAGTCTGTCGGTCAATATGCTGAACAAGCGAAACAAGAGGGGGCTAGCGTATCTCAACAGGCCGCTTATGGTTTATATGGCGGTAGTGTTGAAATGGTTACGGAGCTGCCTTTTGTCCGGGACTATATCGCTATGACCGGCTCGAAGGAAATTGTACAGGCTGGGATTAAGAATATTGTCAAAGAGTTTGGAAAAGCCGGATGGGATTTTTTAAAGAATACTGCGGAAGAAACAGTCCAAGAAGTTATTACAACCCCATTAACTCAGGCGGTCAAAAAAACTCTTTACCAACCGGATATGCCTTTCTTTGGAGATAACGGCGTTATTAGCGTACCCCAAGCGGAATCAGACGCTTATGGCGCTTTTGCCATGACTACGGTAATGCATGCCATGGGATTGCCTTTTTCAAGTCATGCCCACCAAATGGCGCAGGCTATTATTGAGACTGGAAGGACCCCGAACCGAAGTCAGGTTATTGCGTTAAATAATTTGGCGCAGCCAGAGACTCCCCACGCCGAAACCAACGCTGCTATTAATGAAGCCAAAGATAATGCGGATATTTATAAGAAAACCGGCGAGATGGCCGCAAAGTCTAAGTATCTAGATAGATTGCCGGAAGCCTGGCGCACTCTTGTGGAAGCCAGTACCCAAGGGGGAAAACTCGAAAACATTTATATTGATCCTGAACCCTTTGTTGCCCTCATGCAGTCGATGGCTCCGGAAGGGACCGACCCGGGGTTGGTTGTTCAGGAGGTTGCCAAGGAATTAGGAATCAACGACCAATTACAAGAGGCTACCCAGACCGGGAAGCCTCTTTCTATTCCCTATGCAACTTGGCTGGAAAAGACCGCCAAGACTCCGATATATAAAAAACTCGAAGGCGATATCAAATTTAGTGCAGATGGTCTTACTTTGAATCAGGCTGCAGTCGAAGAAGAACGGGTTAAAAAGGCCATTGAAGAAGAACAAAAGCAAGCTAAGATACAGAATACCAATTATGAATCGATTTATAACGATATCAAAGATAAATTGGTTTCTGCCGGCCGAAGTGAAAGAGAGGCTAAATATTCGGCCCAGGTATTTGCTTCCCGGATGGTAGCCGAAGGATCCCGGCGGCAAGTAAACCCACTCGAATTATATATGGGGATGATGCAACCGGAGATTTATAATGTTGATTTTATGCCAAATCAAGTCAGCCCCGATATACTTGGAAAACTAAATGATAACGAAAGAGCTTTTATTGAAACTCTGGCCGCTCAAAACAAGCCCGTCGAACAGATTCAAAAAGGAATCCAGGAACAATATAACAAAATCCTGAATGAACAGATTAAATACTTGAATGAATCTGGCGGAAAAGGAGTTCAACAAGGTTCTTTAATTACTGATGCATTGGGTAATGTGATTAATCGGATTGGGAGGCAGAGCAATAACCCTAAATGGTATCGGGATTTTTATACCAAGAATGGTCGTAAACCTTCGCAAAGAGAATTGCGGGAATTGGCTATTAAACAACTTAAAGAAGGATATTCAGAAGATACGGACAATATCCCCGGAAACAATGAGTTTATTCAACTAGAAAACACAATTAAAGGGATAAATGATTTAAAAGGCAAGATTGATCGATTAATGGGTAATAACAGGTTAGGACAAGAAGGAAATTTGAATCAATCATCGAATAACCTTGACATGACTCAAATCGAAAGAATTAAAAACGGAGAAACCATCCCTTATTATCGTAATCTTGAAAAATCACCTTATATGGGATCACAATTTGGGCAAGACATCGAGCCTACCGGAGAATACATGGGGTTCAATGATAATCCGATTCCTGGGTTTGCTTTACCTAATTATGAATATGGTAACATCAGTTTTGAAAATCCTCTTATCATGGAATATAAAACTACTGGGCATGGCGGATGGAAAACTGATTTAAGCCAAAAGTATAAGGGCTTGGTCGGAAAGAAACTAACTGCCGCTATTAAAAAAGAAGGCTATGACAGTATTATAACGTATGATTCGGATACCGGAAATGTACGCGAAATGGTAAACCTCGGAGGTAATAAATCCGAGGCGAAAAAAAAATCAGGACTAAATAAGAACCTTGGTGAAAACCAGGGTTTTTCTTTTGACCAAAGCAAAGTTCCTCAACAGATAAATTTTGATGATCAGCTCAAAGCCAAAGTAAAAGAGATGACACCGGAGGAACTGGTAAAGGCTGTTTATAGTGACCGTTTGACCGGATTATATAATCGGGCAGCTTATGAAATGGCCACGTCTAATCCTGAAACGAGGTTACCGTTTCAAACGATGTTTGATCTAAATGGCTTCAAGTTCATTAATGATTCTATGGGGCACGAAGCCGGGGATGAAGTTCTAAAAGCAATTTCAGATTTGACTCAAAAAGCTGATATTGGCCCTGTGTTCCGTCTTGGCGGGGATGAGTTTACGTTTCAATCGAATTCATTGGAAGAAGCACAAGCGAAATCCCAGAAATTGCAAAATGCTCTAGACAATAGTATAATCGAAGTAGAAGATAATAACGGACGAAAAATTAAGTTAAAAGGAGTGACCTTCGGTGTCGGACATGGCGAAGAACTTAGATCAGCAGACGCAGCCCTTGAAAACAACAAACGAGAACAAATCTCCGGAGGTATTCGACCTGCGAGCCGCGGGGACCAACCTCCCGGATTACATTACGAAATTGCAGGCGGAGGGGAAATTCGGGAAAATAACTCACGTCAGAATAATCCCGAAAGAAGATCTTCAGAATCAATAAACCCGACTCAATCAAAAGAGCCGGGTTCTTTATTATATCAGACTAACGCCTGGCATGGTTCACCCCATGACTTTGAAAAGTTTATGCTCGATCATATTGGAAGTGGTGAAGGACAGCAGGCTTATGGTTGGGGGTTGTATTTTGCGGGGAAAAAGGAAATAGCCGATTGGTATAGAGAGGAACTAAGCCAAGATCACAATTTCCCAGATTACGAAAAGTATTTTGATGATTTTTATGATAAACATTTTGATGAAGCTAATAAATTAATTAGTACATATGAACGGAACAGGAACAGCGATAATGGGGATTTAGGTGGACATTTAGGAGCTTTTTTGGCTGAAGTAGTTGATACTTCAAAAGAATATATAAAACAGCATTATGATATCGATGATTCGTTAATAAAATTTATAAAAGATAATGTTAAATCACCAGAATCAAGCAAAGGTAAATTGTTTGAAGTATCATTAACACCAAACGAAGAAGATTTTTTGGATTGGGATAAATCTTTAACTGATCAAAGCGATAAAGTAAAAAAAGGAATCCAAAGTATTGCTTCTGAATATCCCTCTCTTTTTAAAAATTATGATTCAATGACCGGTGAGGATTTATATACCAAATTAGTTGATTATTATATCAATGAAAAAGATTTATTTGAAGAGGAAGCCAAAGAAAAAGCCTCAAAATATTTAAACCTTCATGACATTCCAGGAATCAAGTATTTAGATGCTACAAGCAGAAAAGACGGTGAAGGATCTCATAATTATGTTATTTTTGACAACAATGCCGTAAAAGTCATTAATAAATATTATCAGGATGCTCGAGCCAATGTTCAAATTAATCCGGACCAATCGATTATTACTTTGTTTTCAAAAGCTGATGCCAGCTCGTTTTTACATGAATCATCGCACTTGTTTTTAGAGGACACCTTTCAATATGTAAAGTCCGGACAGGCTGACGAAAACTATATGAAGGACTGGAAGACACTATCGAATTGGCTAGCGATTAAGGGCGATCAGGACAAGCTTACAACTGACCAGCAGGAACAATTTGCCCGAGGATTTGAGTCTTATTTGATGGAGGGGAAAGCGCCCAGCGAAGGTCTAAGGAAAGCCTTTGCCGCCTTCCGGCGTTGGTTAACTCGGATTTACAAAAGTGTATCCGGTTTGAATGTTCAACTGTCGGATGAGGTCCGGGGCGTTATGGACCGAATGCTGGCGACCGAGGATGAAATCCAGGAACGGGAAGCAGCGGACGGTTATTTAATGGACTTCATCGATGAGAAAAGTGCCACTTCGGATGCTCTCGAAAAGCTTCGGGACCTTAAAACCAAGGCCCACGAAATGGCAGTGGAGGCTCTTTTAAAGCCCCAAATGGACGAGCTAAAACCAAGTCATGAAGAACTGCTTCAAGCCGAACGGGACCGGGTTACGCCCATTATCGAAGAAGAAGTTGCCAAGTCGCCCATTTATCAAGTCATGGAAGCCATTAAACAGACTTTCGGGATGCAAAAGGATGTTAAGGATTTGGCCTCACGGTATCTTCAAAATGGGGAAATAACTAATGAAGGTATCGCCAGGTGGGAAGCAATTGCCGATGCGTTTGGTTATTCATCAGGCGATCAGCTGGCAAGAGATATCATGGGCGCTAGAAATTTTTCAGAGGAGGTTAATGATCGGCTGGCGGTTCATATGTCCCAGTTTGGGGAATTGAAGGATTCTCCCCAGGAACTGCAATTTATGGCCGAAAGAGCACTCCATAATGATGAACAACTCAGTGCATTAGCCATGGAACGGGAAATGTTGACGGATCTGATTCATCAGGAGAATGCCAAGGCAAACAAAAAGCAGTGGAATATGCAACGGGCCAGGATTGCGGCGGAAGCTGCAAGAAGATACGCCAAAACAACGATAGCAGATAAAAACTACCGGGAAGCGGCGGCGGCAACCGCATACTTTGCAGCGGAACGGAATGCGGCGGTTAAAGAATCCCAGTCATATGCTAAAAAGGATATCAGGACTGCCGCCCAATATGCCGATCAAAGAATGCTGAATCATGCCCTTGCAATGGAGGCGCTAAAGGTCCGGCAAGAGGTTGACAGGGCGTTTAAATATATCGAAAAATGGCAAAAGAATAAACGCCCGGAAATTGCCAAAGAGCATCTGGGTCAAATCGATCATATTCTTGGTCGGTTCGGTTTGCAGGGTCCAAATGCCGTAACCCAGGAAGAACCTTTAGCTGATTGGATAAAGGCCCGGGAAGAATATGATGAGGCGGCAATTCCTGATTTTATCGCTGATGAGACAATCCAAAAGCCATATAAGGATTTAACCCTTTCAGAACTCCGGGACGTGGTTGATGCGATTAAAAATATTGACACTGTCGCCCGGAATGAAAAGAAGCTGCTTACGGATGAACAACAGCGAAACCTTGATTTGATTATTGAAGATATGGTTGGAAGTATGCAACAGAATAAAAGATTGTTCCCGCAAAATTATGATCCCAATAAAGCGCCGGGGGAAATGACAAAACATTGGGGCCGGGGATTTGTTGCTTCTCATCAAAAAGTAGAATGGATTGCAAGGGCGCTGGATGGTTACAAAGATCAAGGTCCAGCGTGGCATTATATTGTTCTCCCGATGCTCCGCGGATTGGATAAGGAATATAAAATGCGCCGGGAAGCCGGAGAAAAGTTAACCGATATTATCCGGAACTATTATGGCAATGATACCAGCCAATTAGCCAGAAAAAAAATAAGCATAAAAGGGACTGAAGATTTATTTCCCCGCGGGCTCACCAAGGAAAATGTCTTGGCTATGGCCTTGAATTGGGGGAATGAAGGCAACCGGCAGCGGCTGGTTGATTCCTACTACGACACGGAGAATCAGGAAAATTTAGCTTCAGAAGATATGTTTCAAGATATCTTTGATCAGGTTTTGGATAAAAATGATTGGGACTTTGTCCAAAATGTCTGGGATTTCATTGATTCATACTGGCCGCAAATCGCCCAGGACAAAAAGACCCGGACCGGAGTGGAGCCAATAAAGATTGAGGCAAGCATTGTCAATACAAAATATGGTGATTATCGCGGCGGTTATTACCCGGTAGTTTATGATCCGAGTAAAAACGAAAAGGCATTTCGGCAGGCCGAAGAAGAGAGCATTAAGGAACTATTTAACCTTAGTTATTTGAAACCTTCTACCCGTAGAGGATTTGAAAAGCAACGCGTCCAGGCCGTAGTAGGTAGACCATTAGATTTACATTTATCGGTTATTGATAATCATTTAGCTACCGTTATCCATTCGGTATCATTTAGTAATGGAATTCGGGATGTGGACAAGGTATTAAATAGCGGACGGGTTACTAAAGTGATAAAAGAAACTATGAGCGATGAGGTTTACAAACAGTTTAGGCCGTGGCTGCAAGGTATCGCCAGGGATAACAAGGATATGGCTACCGTTGGGCCGTGGGCTTTCGCAGAAAATATTTTAAGACGGGCCCGGATCGGTTCATCGGTCGTGAACATGGGTATTAAATTTACGACCGCCTTTTCACAGCTTGCCGGGATTATTCCGGTCATGGAACGGATCGGCCCGACAAGAACTTTGGGCGGCGTATTAGATTTCTACTATAAAGCTATGACAGGAAAGGCAGGTGAAGAAATTAATTTTGTATTCGGTAAATCAGAAATGATGAAAAACCGGATGAACAACCGGGATCGGGATATTCGGGATGCAACAAGACGGATGATTGATAGCGGAACATATGACGAAATTAAGGATACTTATTTTGCCTTGACTGGATTGTTTGACTATGCTGTTACAATGCCTTCATGGATTCAAGCATACAATCAGCATATAGGGCAACAGATGAAATCCGGCAAAGAGATTAATGATGAAATGGCCATAAGATACGCCGATCAGGTTGTACGGGATACTCAAGGAAGCGGCGATATTGTAAATATGGCCGGAATCCAGCGCGGTTCCGAATGGTACAAGGCATTGACGCAATTTTATTCCTATTTTTCTGTTTATGCGAACCGCCAGATTGAGGCATTCCAACGGGCCAAACGGAATGGAGAATACGGTCAGCTTATATCATTCGCCGCTTACTGGTGGTTCATGCCCGCACTGGTTTCTGAATTATTGTCCGGCCGGTGGGGTGGTGGCGGTGATGATGACGACGACACTGTTAAATGGTTGCTGTCAACGATTCTGAAGTATCCAGCAGGAGCGTTTGTATTGGCCCGTGATGCGATTTCACCGGCCATAGATAAGATGTTTGGGACTGGCCGGGGCGATGTTGATTTAGTTCCTTCAGCGGATGCCTTTGCAAAAGCAACTCAATTCCTTGGGATGTTGCCGGGTACTATCCAGGGAGACATTAAACCGGAGAAATTATTAAAGTCTGGTTTCGAGGCCGGAGGTTATTGGCTCCATTATCCATCGAAACAAATAAGTACAACGGTTGGCAATATCTATGATTCCATGGTAAATGGTGAGGATTTCTATTTACGGGATCTGGTATTTCCGAAACCGGGAAATAGACGTTAAGGGGTCGCAAAAGCGGCTCCTTTTTTAAATTGGAGGGGTAAAAATGACAGTTCAAAACACAAATCGAAAAGATGTTTATACGACCAACGGAACTACAATCTATTGGCCGTATACGTTCGAAATATTCACTACCGATGGTTCGGATATAAAATTATATGAAACGAATATTTCAACCGGTGATACGGTAGAAATAACCGAGAATTTAACAAAGGAAATTGATAATAATCGGATTAAATATCCTACTTCCGGCGAACCAAGACCAACGGGATATAAAATCACAGTTGCCCGTTTAACTGGAAGAACGCAGGGAACAACGCTTTCGACTCAAAGTTTTGATCCAAAGAACATGGAAAAGGGATTAGATAAATTAACGGCAATAGCACAGGAACTTGATGAAACAAATTCCCGCTCGGTTACTGCAAGCATATCTGAGCAGGGACAAGGTTACAGTTTTCCTTCGCCAATACCAGGAAAAATATTGGGCTGGAACAACAATGGAGATGGATTGATAAATCTCGATAATACATCAGCAGGAATGGAAGCGACTTTAATTCAACAGAGCCAAAATGCAACTCAAGCGGCAAATAACGCCACAGAGACAATTAATAATTTAATTGCAACCGCATTTGAGGATGATAAAATAACAGTGAAGAAAGCAACTTCAGTTTCAAATAAACCAGGTTCAAGAAGGCAAACTGTAATAAGCGGTATGGTTGATAACAGTTCGGGAGGCGCTATTTTTATTTCGTGGTCAGGTCTATCCGCAATGTTAATAGGACTTCCTACTGCTCCGGTAATTTGTAATCTAGCCGCTGGTTATGATTTAACGTGTGGAGAAATAAATTACATTATTGGCTTTACTGGCTCAACCACTTTATGGACTAATTTACCCGCTAATAAATCATTTTTACAACTTTATATTGATTTAGATGTAGCGACTAATACTATTACAGGTGGTTATACTGAACTTGAAACAATTTATTCTCTTACTGCTCCTATTCCACCAGCAATCGATCAACATTGGTTCGATTTAAGTCAATTTAAAATGAAAAGATATAATGGAACAGCATGGGAAGATAAGGTTAGGTTGATGGTGGGAGAATGCGTTACAGGTACTAGCGGTATAAATAGCATAATTACTTATGCCATAAATGGTAGAATTACCTCTTACGTAATGACGGCATCCGGAACCATCACCTCAACACATGCTATCGGTACGCCACTGATTCAGGTTAGATGTTATGGAATGACTGCTAGTAATGGAACTAGAAATGAGTTTTCTTCTGGGAGAATAGGCAATATTACAAGAACTCAACTCATGATTTATGGATCGGCTTCCGCTTTATCAACCGGGGGAACAGCTAGTTACGTTCAGTATATAGCTGACAGAGGATGGTAAATTTAGAATTTTGTATTATATTTATTTATCTTATAATGTTATAATAATATCGGGAAGGGGAATTTTTTTCATTTTAGTAACCCCCTTTAAGTTGCTTAAAATGGCATTATTAAATACCCTTCCCGCTTTTAGTAAGAAGGTGAAGTATGAAAAAAATTAATTTAATGTTTTTATTAATTATTGTTACATTGTTGTTTTCTGGCTGTATCGGTGGAAGGGGAATCAAGCACAACGATAATGTGAAGGAACAATATTTCTTCTTAACTGGAGAATGGAGACAGCAACGGCAATATGATGAACAAATGAATCCGACACAAACTATTAAATATTCTTGGTCGTTTCCGGTCTATAGTAATATTCAGTGTACATTAAGGGTTAGGGAAGAATATTACAACTATGATAATGAAACTTTAGAAAAAACTGATTATACCAAAACTGTTCAAATGGATGGAGAAACAGCCTGGGCCATGAATGGATCATACTCGACTGAAAGCAATATAAAAAAGATGAGGCTTGTTTTAGAAAGAATCGACCAGGGGCAACCACAAGAAAAGGCTTATATGGAAAGAGATAATATTCCTAAAATGAATCCTTAAAGTTAACTCGGAAGGCCGCCGCCTACAATGGCGGTTTTTTTATGCTCGTATTCAGGCTTTTTCAAACTTCGGCACAGCAAATCTATAATATGGGTAAATAGGTTGTTCGACTGGGGGCGTGTAAATTCAAAACTTATGGATTCAATAGCCGTTAAGGGCCGTAAAAAACAATTCCTTGAAAGTCGGTGATGGAAATGGAAGAGGTACCGAGTTGGGCGATTAAATTAATTGAAGAATCAGGTAAAACCAATGGAATATTAGAGCAAGTATTAATACAAGTGCAGAAAACTAATAGCAGGGTTACAAAACTTGAAGATAAAACTATTCCAGAAATAAATAAACGTATCGACAGTATTGAATCAGAAAACGACACCTCCGCTGGTCAAAAAACGGTATGGATTTGGATTAGCAAAGTTGGCGGAACTATTGGAGGAATAGTATTGGCCGCTGCCGCTGGGGCGTGGTTTGGAGGAAAGAGATAAGAACAAAGAAAGCGAGGACAATTATAAAATGATACCAATTAAAGAAGATCTTATTTCAGTCGGCAAAAATAGGCCGGCTTTTTTATTGCGCCCGCAAAAAATTATTATCCATAGGACGGGCAATTCGGGAGCTTCGGCAAAAAATAACCGGGACTATTTTGAAAGTTTGAATCATCCGCCGTTAGCCGGTAAAACTTTCGCATCCGCCCATTATCTTGTGGACGCTACGAATATCATTCGGTGCATCCCAGAAAACGAACAAGCCTATCATTGCGTCGGAGCAAATCGAGACGCAATTGGAATTGAAACCTGTGAACCTATTACAAAGGAAATTTATCAGAATGTTTTGGATTTGATAGTAGATATCATTCTGCGCTATAAATTTAAACCAACTCCTGACTATCTGCAACCGCATAGCAGATATGACCCCTTGAACCGGCCATTCGATCCATTCTGTTGGATTGATTTCAGCAATGGAAAAACGAATCCGAAAAATGATTTATTTGATCCGAATGCTTTTTATGCTGATGTCAAGAGTCAATTTATAAGACAAGGGGAAAAATTATCATGATGTGGAAAACTCGTACCCATACTAAAATTTTAATCATCGGATTAATCTGGATAGGTTTACTTGTTAGCGCCGTAACCATCGGAAATATATTTATGTTTCGTTCTAATGCCGGGCCGATCATTATCGCATTGACGATCGGTGGCGCCGGAATGTTTTTGATTAATATTTACCGGGTGGTTCAAGAAAATAAAGGCGGCCCAGGCAAACCTGAAGGAGGGGCTTAAGTGTGCAAAAATATCTTATCATTGGCTCTATTTGCCTTATTATTGGTATTACCGGCGGTGTGCTTTGCGGATGGAAATTATCAGGTGACGGATCAAGAATTAGCCAGACTATCCGAGATTACGAGCAGATTATCAAATCTCAATCAGCAACTATCAGTCGACTTGGTGACATCTCAAAACAACTTGGCGGAATCTCAGACCAAACTAAAAACATATCAAACGGAATTGGACAAGTTAACACAGGACTTGACGGAATTAAAAGCATCATCGGACGAAGCCAAGATGCAGCTAATGAGTCTGCAAAACTTATTACAGAGCAGCAAGGAATCATTGACGGAATTAAAAAAAGAGGTAAGTAAGTTGGTATGGGAAAGAAATATAGCGATTATTGCGGCTGCTATTGCAACAATCGCGGCTATTTTTTAAATTATTTCCCCCATTGTTTTTTTTAAGCGGTGGGGGTTTTTATGTCATTTACAAATTTTTAGAGGGTAAATTTTGACTTCATGGAATATTATATCAAATATTTTTTTTGAAAGGTTGCAAATGGAAACGATTGAATCAGAGAGCTTGTTTGACGAATTTTTAGAAAAAATAAACATAATTGATAGATCTATTCTTAATGTCACAAAATTGCCTGAGAAAATTTATCATTATACGAACCTAAATTCACTTCAATCGATTTTGGTGGAAAAAAGTTTATGGGCAACAAATTGTATGTTTTTAAATGATAAAAAAGAAGTGTTGCATTTAAAACCTATTTTACATAGAGTATTAAATGAATTTTATAGAGATGAAAAAGATTTTGCACATTGGTTTTTTAATTATTACAATGAGGTTAGTAATGAATTATTAAAATTTATTTTTGTTATTTCTCTTAGCAATAAACCAGATTCTTTAACATTGTGGTCGAATTATACTAATAATGATGGATATTG
Source organism: Bacillota bacterium (assembly GCA_003501335.1). GTDB lineage: Bacteria > Bacillota > UBA4882 > UBA8346 > UBA8346 > UBA8346. Next base: position 9,186 of record DNPQ01000567.1, on the reverse strand, counting down.
TCTTGTGTTTAAAGATATGTTATTTACCCAAAAAAATTTGACCATTAATAATAAACATGTAAGAAATATGGTTATGGGGAGGAATGTATTATATGATGATAGGTTGAAAGAAGAATTATTTAAAAAGTTTGTAGAAATATTAATAGATTATTATAAAAGGCATGACGCTGGATTAATTTCAGATGCCGATTTTGAACAAGTAAAGCAATTTGCAATGTTCTATCTACTTACATTTGCTCTTTTATCTAAGGATAAAAAGTATGAGGATGAACATGAGTTTAGGTTAATTACTCCAATGTTGACAAAGAATATAAATGAAATAGAATTTAGAGTTTCACATGACTTAATTATCCCATATATTAAGCTATCTTTTCCAATAAAATATATTGAAGAAATTATGATTGGGCCAAAAAGAAAAATGCGAATAACAAAAGATAGTATACGTTATTTTTTAGATGCTAAAGGTTATAATGATATTAAAATCACTAAATCTTCGATACCATTAAGATATTAAACGAAGTAATCGTCTATAATATACATACAAATAATTTTGATGGGTTTGGCATAATTTTTAATATTTGGTTATAAACAGACTCCATCGTTTAATCGAAGGAGTCTGTTGAGTTTATTTTTGTTTTGAACCTTTGTTTTTCTTGGCTTTCAAAAGGGACTCTTCCAATACTTCTAATTCTTTAACAGCTTCTTTATACGTTTTAATTTGTGCTTTCATCATTGATTTAAAATCATTAATCATTTCATAAAGACTATCTTCCGGTGGAACGTCTATTCCAGGTCTTTCAATTCCTGCTCTTAAAATTTGACTTTCATTACTAATTTGATAACAAAAAATTCTTTGTTGAATATAAGAGTGAATAATCTTACTCAAGGATAGGATTTTAATAATTCCAACTCTAGAAACCGCCGGTAAAGCTTCATCGGAGATAGATGAATTTATCAGAACAGAACTTTTTAAAAAATTATTTATGGCTATAGCAGGAGTGTCGTATTTTTCGTTTAACACGCCTAATGAAGTATCAACAACTGATTGATTCATTCTTAATTCGTGTTTTAATAACCCGATATATTTTAAGGTTAATTGATTTTCTTCTTGTATTTTGTGCTTTTTATATTGTTTTATGGAAAGTAGATATCCAAGAAAAACGCCAAGGATGGTAATAAAAAGTTTTGCGACATTGTCTGGAGAAATTAATTGGTGAAACAACTTACATAACCAATTCCAAAATATCATATGTTCTCCTTATTTTTCCATTATGCAATCGCCATCGATATTGTATAGATCATAAGTATATGAACACTTTTCGACCTTATCACATTCATTACAAGTACAATCTTTGATATCCAGGTTATGTTTAACCCATTCACGCCAGGCTAATGTAAAGTCCATCGTTTACCTCATACATCGTCTGATTTAATGACTTTTAGGGTTTCGTTATCAATTAAAGTGTAATGTTTAATGCAAAAAGAGTGCTTGCAATAATCAAGAAACTCGAATTGGCTATCAAACTTAACACTTTTAACTTCGTCGGTATTTCTAAAACTGATAAAAGCCTTGTATTTTTTCATCAACTATCCCTCCGATTTATTATTTATTCGGGCTTTTGGGGGAAAAGCGGTTTTAGTTCTTCGTTTTCTGCCTTAACTTTTTCAGCATCAGCCTTTTTAATTACTGAATTTCTACCTTTTTTATAAATGGTAATTTTCCCTGCTTTGGCCCATCGGTAAAGCGTAGTTCGATCAACTCCAATAAATTCTGCGGCTTCTTCCATAGTCAAAATTTCATCCAAAAAGATTCACCTCTCTAAATAAATAATAGCATAAAGTTAGCTCTGTCGCAATCTGTTAGATTTGTGATTGCTATTTTTATAACATGATGCTACAATAAGAACATAACAAACAATTAGCAACAATATGCAAAAACGGGGTGAACAGTTATGAAAAAAATCCTCTTACTTTTGACAAATTTAATAGTATTTTTGACTTGTTTGGTGGTGATGCCGGTTAGCGCAATGGAGAAAAGCGGTATACACGGATTTACTAGTTTTCGTTATGAACTAGCGGATGACTTCCCCGGTCAAGTGTGGACAATGGACTTACATTATCGATTTATAGATTGGTTAGCTATAGGAGCGACAGAAAAGACTTTTACGAATGGATATAATACATACTTTTCATCAGTACCGGCATTTTACCCAAATGGACAATTATATGAAGTTTATTTACAATTCAATATCGGTGACAACGTTTCTGTTAAATTGTCTCAATGGTGCAACCATCCTGTTTATAGTGGAACATTAAATAGAACATCGGTTCCTAGTGGAGTTTACATAGAAGGTAAATACGAATTTTAAGTAGGTGATCTATTTGATTAACCATACCTTAGCGAAGAAGTTTATAAATAGAGTAGGAATGGGTCTTACCTGTATTATGCTAATTTCGGGATTAATTCAGATATCAAATTTCTGGCTAACTCAAGCCTTTATGTTTGTATTCGGAATTTATTTGGAAATAGAAGTACAATATATCTGGGGCCTCAGTTTCGCTTATGCTAAAATCGGAAACTTAATAAAAGCCTTTTTATTGAGGCTGGCTTGCTCCGGCTATGTGATAATCGGGATTTGTTTTGCAGTCGGGTTTTTTGCAATGGAAGTCGGTCATAAAGAAGAGGCAGTGCAAGAGATAACACAGGCTCAAACTAATTGGCAGGCTAAATATAATGAATACAACCGAAATATAGACTACTATCAGAAGCAGGCTCTCAATGAAACAGATAAGCGTGGTCCGAAAGCCATTGGAATTGAGGATAAAATAGCCGAATATGAAGAGAAACGTGACGCATTGGGAGATAGGCCCCTAAATACTGACAATACAAGTAGTGAAAAGGTTTCGGGGAATGTTTTTAAATATGCCGAAGAAGTTTTTAAGCCTTTGATTGGAGTAACGGAAAAATTTTTAAAGTTCTTGATAGTGGGATACATGGTTTTTATGATTTATTTAGGGGTAATGTTGACTTATTGGAAAATCGAAATAGATGACGATGATGAACCTGTAACCTCTAACAAAGCTTCATCCGAACTGTCAGGGGTATCGTCAAAACAGCAGACTAATAAGGCTGTTTTGTCAGAAGTGTCACGGCCTTTGTCCGAGGTTTCGCCAGGGGTGTCAGAGGCAGAACCGTCAGAGATTACCGAAAAGCAAAATAAATTGCTATGGGTAACTGAATCTTTGTATGATGTTGAAAGCGAATTGGATCCTCCTAAAAAACTTAAAGATTTTACACAGGCATACCGTGATGTTATTGGTAAGGGAATCACTTGGCGGGAGTTCCGGCATTATAAAGATTTATTGGAACAAATAGGCGCTATTAAAATTGAAGCCGGGAAGAATGCTGCAGGAGTTTGGGAGAAAAACAAAATCATTAATTATATAAAAAATGCTTATGAATGGGGATGAATAAGGGTTAGATTATTTATCGATCATCTCTTTAAAGGAATTTATTTTCTCCCATCGAAGTACCAATTGAGGGGAGGTAAAATTTTATGGCTGATCATGAAATGCAACAAGTGAGAGTTTATACTAGCGAAACAGGTAATATATGTATACAACAAAGTGATTTCGGGAGTGATGATGCAATCATTTGCATACACCCAGACCAAGCAGATTTACTCATAAAATGGATAAAAGAAGCCAAAGACGAATTACAAAATACTTAATTGAATCTGACAGTTAGGAAATAATTTGGATGCTCTTTTCTAAATATTTTTAGGGGAGGGACCGCTTATCCTTTGCGCCTTCTTGCAAATAATGTTCATTGATTAGAGGTCTCTCTTTTTACTTTTTTTATGTTCTATAGCCTTAAAATAAGTTTTTGCAACTGCATCGAGATAATCTTCATTGCCGTTATCTGACCCATTTTGAAATGATATTAAAGAAAAATCTTTTCGGTTAATCAAAATTGTTAGTCCCATTTGTTCATCTCTTTCCTTGCTTTGTAACTGACATTCCCGCTTCCAGGTTTATAAAAAGATTCGCCAACTCTGTAGGTAATACCTCAACTTCTTTTTTATTTTGTTTATCATCCTGAAATAGAAATCAAGATTAATTTTTCGTTATCAATTCCAGCGCAAGAAATTTCATTTCGAAGGTGAATAAACGTTTCACAATCAAAAGCAATACTCGTTATACAATATATATTAATTCTCCTTTTGCTTTACATTATGAAGGCAACTGCTTATTTTGATATATCCTTTCTTTATCATTATTTCAACAATCATCGATGCTAAAGGAATGTATTTCAGATAATTTTTTGAACTATTCATTAGCTACCTCCCGCATTTTTTGGTATAATCCCAGCCATCACACAGATACGATCTTTGATAATGCGAAGTTCACGCCCGGATTTGAAGTAATCAACTTGAAACTGAAGTTTACCAAATGGGAATTCTTTTGCTCTGAACCAGTCTCTAATGGTTGTCGGTGATACTCCAAATAATTCTGCCATTTGTGGACCAGTCATAATTTCGGGATAGTCTTGATATTGACCGCTCATTATTCATCCTCCATTTGATCTGGCATATAAACGCGTTCCTTTTTAATTATCCCGTTTTTATTAAAATAATCGTAAATCATCGTAACCAAAGGACCGTGATTAATAGTTTTATTAACTGGTCTAGCGGTTCTTGAAATAACATTGTCAAACCCGTTTTTTGTGCGTTGCCTCTATATGTTACTTCATAAGTAGCCATTTGGCCTCCCTGCAATATATCCAATAAAAGTATTGTCATTCATTGCAAATATAATACTTGGTTATGCAATGACCGATATATATTTTATTAGTAAAGGATTAGATCGAGGGTGAGTATAAACCATGGTTGTGAAGGCATTTAAATTAATCCAAAGAATTTCAGACCTAAAATTTTTAAATGAAGATGAACGGAGACGATTGGAGGAGGTATGTTCAAGCGTTGTTATTCCTAAGCAAATTAATAAATTTCATACAGTGATTTCAAAAGCTAATATTGATATTTCAAAAGATGTTTATGATCGAGGTAAACGGATACTGGATACCTTAATTGGGGCATTGGAAGATTTAGGGTATACTATTAATGCTGGCGGTAAAAAGAATTATTTTTTTGTAAAAATTCATGGGGAAAAAATTGGCTTTAAGCTAAAAGAACATTTTAATCAAATAAATCATATACCTACTCCGGAAGAGATAAAAAGAAAAGAAAAAGACCAATTTTATAGAATACTACCTTATGATTATACTCCGAAAGGCGAGCTTGGGTTAATTCTTGATGATTATTGTGCAAAACAGAAAAATTGGAATGATGGGAAAAATAAAAAGGTAGAAGATTATCTTGGCGAATTTATTATAGCTCTTATAAAAACAGCTGAAGATAGCATGATCAGAAAAGAAGCTTTTGAGGCGGCCGACAAACGTAGGGAAGAAGAAAAAGAAATAAGGCAAAGGCAAGAAGAATTGCAGCGTAAAGAACTGGGAAAATTTAAAGAACTTGAAGAAACCGCTATGGATTGGCACAAAGCCAGAATAATTAGGGATTTTATTGCAGCAATAGAAGCTGATTTAGATAAAAATGAAAAGTCCAAAAAGGTTACTGAATGGATAAAATGGGCAAAGGAAAAGGCGGATTGGTTTGATCCACTGGTTTCCAAAAATGATGAGATTTTGGGAGTAAAAAATAATTACTTAAACGATAATTATGAAGAGGATTAACATTTTACTTCCAAGGCATTATTATGCTAATGATCAAAAAATACGTCTAGCAGGCTTTCAACAAATCTGCAACAAATGAGTTTAAAAAACTTTGGGATTTTTTGAGTTTGATTTTAGAGGAAGAAAATGGAATCTCGAGCATTTTCAACGGTTCACGGGTTACTTTGGAACTGTTTAATACTGTTAAACTGGCACGCCATGTGACTCTTAATCAGCGGGTCTGCGGTTCGAGCCCGCAGTGGTCCACCAAAAGATTATTGAGACTTTCTAAAATAGAAAGTCTTTTTTATTTATAGGATTTTGGCGGTCTGCGTTCGGGAAACGCGCTAATGTTCCCCAACCCTGTCATTTTTGACTGCTTTTACCTTTAAACTTGATTTTTAAGGATTTGAAGATATTCATTAATTATTTCCGGCAGCTTTCTCCGTAATGATATGGAAAGAGCTGCCGGACTGTGGATTTTAAGCACCCATTTCGTTTAATACGGAGGTCTGGGTTGACTCTTTTTCCGCATATTCACCGGCTCTGAAACCAAAAGCGGGCCATTTTTCTTCCGGGAGCGAAACCCGGATGGACTTTCTGACCAGGCTACATTGGCTGTTTAGGTCGCTCATGGTTTGGGTCTGGCTAGCGGTGGCTTCTCTGGAACTGGACTTGAGGTCATTACGTTGTTGTTCAAGTTGATTGGCTTTGGTGTATAGACCGTTCAATTTGGTGACCAAATCCTTGGTAATTCCGAGCTGGCTCACGTCGTCCCCATAAGTATTCAGTCCGTCGAGTAGCGTCTTGGCGCGGTTGATCTGATGCGCGAAGGTTTGATACATTTTTTATTCACCTCCTTTCAACAAAAAATGGTTGTTGTTTTTAAAACCGGCCGCAATTCCTATTTAATAACGAAATTGGTTGAATTTCAGCCATTCGTGAAATCATTGCCATAACCACTGAACTGTTTACGAAAATCTTGACAAACCCATCGTCTTTTTCCGAATTGAATTCTAAGTCCTTTGAAAATTTTAGCCGGCTCGGCGAATAAATCCGGAAATCATGAAAGCTTTTTTAAGCGAAGCTGGAATCAATCCGGAAATTTCTCAAAATGTTTCCGCACAGGCCGGAATTATTTACGAAATTTTTAAAATACTTCAGGAAAACAAAAGTGAGATTTTACAAGCCTCTGAAATGGTTTCTTTTATTGCCGGATACATTCGGGTAACCTCTGGAAATATTCCAGAGTCCGCCGGATTGATTCGGTGGATTCCTAAAACATTTTTAATAGCTGCCGGTTTTGATCCGGAAACCGGAGAAATAATTGAAGAATTAACCGCAAACAGTTTATTATTTCGTAAAATAATAATAAACTGTTTATATTTTGATAATATCAATATAACACGATTATAAAGGTTACGGGTGCCATAATAGTGCGGAAAGACAATAAGGCAAGCAGGGCGTTTGGGGTTGGTATTATTATTTCTATACTTTAGGAAACCTGTTTTTTAAGAATATGATAAGAGTCATATATCTTCACTGTTAATAAATCCATATATTATTCTATAAGCAAATTTAGGGGGTGATTTGGATGTGCGATTGTCAGCCAGTCATATATCCTCCGCAATACTGTGTACATGACTCTTATACTTTCCGAACAGTTACTCATATTCATCCGGTTGTGCATATCAATCGGGAAAATATAGTTAATGTTCCTCAACATATCTATCAACCGATAACTAGAAATGTGGTTGTGGATCCGGGCTGCCCTGGCCGAGACTCAGAACGTCATGAACATCGAAGACATCATCGATAGAGTATTTAGAAATTTTAAGGGAGAAGTAAGAATTTGAAAACGGAGAATGAGAATGCTAAATCCGGCCAGCATGGTGGCCGGTATTTTTTTTTATTATCCGGAGTATCCGATATTACAGAAAAAGGTAATAAAGGAACAAAATGTCAAGTACTTACAAAAAATTTTGGGAGTGATATAATACGAACATAAATTCCCTAGCAAAATAATTAGGGAGATGATGAACGAATTGAATTGTGACAATGCAAACGCCCCCACTGCAACAGAGAGGTTTTGGAGGCCTAGTGTGTAAGAAACGAATTTTTTGACACCAAGAGAATAAAATATCCCATTTGGCCTCCTTTGGTAAGTGCTTAAAAAATACGGACAATGGAGGTTACAAAATTGCTCAGCACATTGAAAACGGATGAGTCGATCGAAAAGATTAATTGGGCTATCGATCAAACTGCAGCATGGATGCTGGAATTAACCAAATTAAAGCAGGAGCTCGAGCAGGGTAAGCAAGAAAGGCATTTATTATTAATAAGATAGTATTCATAGAGCCGTCCGGATTGGGCGGCTCACCTTTATAAGAATATCCTTCTTGTTTTATATACCCTCCCTGGAGGGCCATTTTTTATGAAAAAATGGATTGTAAATTTCATGACTTTTACACGAATTCTTCATTAAAAATCCACATCAATTTGATAAAACGGGGGTAGTAAGAATTTAAAAATCCCCCAGTAAGGAGTGAAAAACGGCATGAAAAAATGGTTGACGCTGACTTTGGCAGTTGCTATGACTTTGTGTTTTGGAAATTTAGTATGCGCCTATTGGCCGACGAATATGGAAGGGGAACCCGTCGGACTGCTCCAGCAACATCTTGAGGGATACTTTATTTGGCATGATGGTTCCGGGTTCCATTTAAAGGTTGTAGCAGCGGATGGCGTTCAGCATATTTTCACGGGAGTCATCGATACAGACGGCAGGATTGAAAATATTATGACCAAATCATCTGATAGCAGTGACTATTCCCGATTAACATCCGATCGGGAAACTTTGAAATTTCAGCTTAGTGGGGTAGGTCAGGTAGCAGCTATCGATTTCAATGTATTTCGGGGACGGTCTGTGAAATTTGAATTATCCATGGATGGCAAAAAAATAGATGTCAATAAAATTTATTTCGGCCCTGACGGCTGGCACCCGAATAATGCTGTTTTTTCCGTTGACTATCATGACGATGATTATCATGATGATTATTCGGTTCATGAACATATTATATTGAATTGGTGGTGGCCTTGGCCTCATTATGGTCATCGAAGGTGGTAAGGGGAAAGAGATGGATTGTATTATATTCCCCGATAAGTTAAGAAAATAAAGCCAATTAATGAAGAACCAGGTTTTTGACCTGGTTCTTTGTCAGAATGCTTTAATACATCGCTGGTGCTGGTCTGAGCGGGCAATCAACTAGCTACAGGGGGTTTATAATACAGTTTTGATTGGTATATTGAACGGGGAATTAGCTTACCCCTTTTTCGATGGTTGCCGACGGTGCCTTTTGGGCTTGATCAATTTCTTTTAAACTGTTGATCAGGTTTAGCACGGTTTGCTGAGAAAGAGGGGAAAGTTCATGGAAATTGGTGATTAATTGTATCTC
>DNPQ01000075.1 GCA_003501335.1 Bacillota bacterium | reverse complement strand
GCTTTGCAGGCATTTATCGGATTTCAAATGGTTTCGGGCGACCTAAAACCGGCTTTGCCCTTTGCCATCGAAGAGATGGAAATTGCCGATCGATCGGTCTCCACCATGTGGGCTCATGTCAGAGTCCGGCAAGATGGGAAAATAGAAGGCAAAGCCCGGAAAGTCGATATCGATCTTGGCGATGAACAGGGAATGATTTTGGTGCGCATGAAGGGAGTTTCCTTTAAAGTACCGGAAGATGAAGCAAATCCGGCGGAGAAAACCGGAACCCTCATGCTGGAACCGGTATGGAACAAACGGAGTGATTCCTTTGCGGGGATCATCACGCCTGAGTATAGCCGGCATATCGTCATCCTTTGTGAAATGCCCGGAGTGACTTATCAAAGGGTTAACGGGGAAATGAACGGGGTACGTTGCATCCGTTTGCAGACGGAAGAAAAAGAGATTACAAATCGTTTTCAGAGTTATGCCTCTCGGGTGTTTCAAGAGATTCAGGCCGTGCTGCGTGAGCATTCTGACGGGAAAATACTGTTCCAAGTCATAGTGCCCCAAGGGGGAGAGGCTCAATTATTTCAGGGTTTATCCGGGCTTTTAAAGACCGCCGGGATCGAAAATCCGCGGTTGGTGGGTCAATTGATCGCCATCGACCGGCCCGAAAGAATAGTTGAAATATTGAGGGAAAACAGCTGTTGCCCTGATGATAGCCAAATCCGTTATCAGCAAGGATTGCGTTCTGTTTTAGCCTGGCAGGAAATCGAAACCGTTCCGGAAAAAGGGATGGCGCCCTGGAAAGATCAGGGCATCTACCTAATCACCGGTGGGGCCGGAGGTTTGGGGATGTTATTCGCTGGGGAGATAGCCCATCAAGCCAGAAATGTCAGCTTGATCCTGACCGGCCGTTCCTCATTGTCTGCCGAGAAACAAAACCGGTTTAAAAAATTAGAGGCTTTCGGAGCCAGGGTAGTCTACCGATCCTTTGATGTCAGCGACAGGGAAGCCACCTACCGGTTAATCCGGGAGATCCGCGAGGAGTTTGGCGGACTCGACGGGATCATTCATGGCGCCGGCGTCATCAAGGACAATTACATCATTAAAAAGAGTCAGGCGGAAGTCGAAGCAGTGCTGTCTCCTAAAATAACGGGGCTGGTGAACTTGGACCAGGCGAGCCAGGATGTAAAGCTTGACTTTTTTATCCTTTTCTCCTCGATAGCGGGAGCGTTAGGGAATGCGGGCCAGGCTGATTATGCGACGGCCAATGCTTTCATGGACGCTTATGCGGACTACCGGAACCGGTTGATGGGTTCGGGCCGGCGTCAGGGACGGACGCTGGCGGTGAACTGGCCGTTATGGAAAGACGGCGGGATGCGGATTGAAGCGAAAACGGCGCAAATCATGATGGCCGATACGGGAATGATGGCGCTGGAAAGTTCTACCGGGTTTAGGGCTTTCTATGCGGGATTTTTCTCCGGTAGAAGCCGTTTGATGGTGCTGGAAGGTCACTTGGAACGGATGAGGAAAACATTGGCCTCAAAGAAAATACTTGTTATTTCATCAACGGTTTCCAAGACGGGCTATTCCTTGGCAGACACCGGTAGCGGGGATATTTTTTCAAAAAATAGGGTTGAGAAGAGCCCCTCGGTTGAAAAACCAGCAATAAGTCCGGACGTAGATACGCGAGAAAGAATGGGCAAAGCCCATTTAGGGATTAGCGAAGCTGCGCTCCGGGAAAAGGCGGAGAATTACTTTAAGAAACTGATTGCAAAAGCCATCAATCTTCCGGACCAGCAGATCGAGGTCGATGCTCCTTTTGAGGAATATGGAATCGATTCCGTCATGATGCTGGAACTCAACGTCCGGCTGGGGAAAAATTTCGGCTCGCTCCCCCAGACCTTATTCTTTGAATACCAAAACGTGAAAGACTTAACCGGGTATTTTCTAGGGGCCCATCGGGAGCGGTTGCTTTCCTTGCTGGAAACGGAGGATGAGGCCCCTGCCGGAGCTACAGTAGGTGCTGACAGTAAAGCCCGTTTAAACAATCCGTAACGGTAAAGGACATTCCCGTTTTACATTTTCACACTCAGTTTTAACCTAAAAAGAAATAGGCCCGGATATAAGGGCATAGTTCCGGTTTCTTGGAGGCAAAAGGATATGGTTATCGATTTTCATGCGCATGCATTTCCCGATGATTTGGCTGAAAAGGCACTTTCCATTCTTTTAGCAAACCTTAATGATTTATACACACCGGTAAGCAATGGAACAGTAGCCGGTTTGTTAAAAAATATGGATGAATGGAATATTGCTGTTTCGGTTGTCCAGCCGATAGTTACCAAACAATCGCAAACCCAAAGAACCAATGATTGGGCCAGGAGTATTTGTTCGGATCGCATCATTTCTTTTGGCAGTATTTATCCTCATACCGATGACTATAAACGGGATATCGACTTTGTGGCCGGTTTAGGCCTTAAAGGCCTTAAATTTCATGTGGAATATCAGGATTTCATCATTGATGACCCGCAGATGCTTAAAATTTATGATTATGCGTTAAGTAAAGGCTTAATGATTTTGCATCATGCGGGGGTTGACCCCGGAATGTCGATGCCCTATAAAAGCAGTCCGCGACAATTCGCAAAAATTGTGGATGCTATGAAAGGCGGTATTATCATTGCTGCGCATCTCGGCGGACACGCCCAATGGGATGATGTTGAAAAATACCTGGCGGGCAAAAATATTTATCTTGATACCTCGATGGGTTTTGAATACTTTGGGCAGGAACAATTTTTAAGAATTGTCAAAAAGCATGGTGCGGATAAAGTGTTATTTGCCTCCGATTCTCCATGGAGCAATGGGAAAACCGAGATCGAGCATTTAAAAGCCCTGCCCCTCTCGGAAAGTGAAAAGGAAAACATCTGCAGTGATAATGCCAAAAGGTTATTAAGGATCTAGGCCTCAATCAATTTTGAGGATAAACAAACCGGCAATCCGCGGCATTATCAATAGGTGATTGCATCCCGCTTAGTATTCTTCCCGTTTGTTTCGCTTTGAGTTCCATCGTCAAGCAACTCGGGGTTATGAAAGGTCAAATTGCCATCCGGGAATATCTCCCGATGGCCATCCTGATTGATCATGAGGGGAGCGATGGCGATCGAGCCGCTCGCTTTGTTTCAAGGTTGACGGAATTGATGGAAAGCGGTTATGGTTTATGAAATCAAGTGCCCGGAAAATGGTTAATCCATTGGATTGAAGAAAGCCGAACTGGACTTAGGGAGATGAACGAAGCTAAGTGAAAGATTTTGCGGTCGTTCAGGGAGATATGGATAACGCTATCGCTATCATGAAGGAAGTGGCCCAGTGGTGTGCAGACACCGGGAAAAAGATGTGGCATCCGAATGAATTATCCAGGGAGCGTCTGCTGCAGGGGATTACAGCAGAAAATTTCTGCGTCGGCAAAGTTGGCAACGATAATGCTGCGGCTATGATATTGCAATGGCACGACCCTTTGTTTTGGCCTCAGGTAGCCAAGGACAAGTCCGGGTTTATCCATAAGTTATGCGTCAGAAGAAGCTATGGCGGCCAGGGGCTTTCCCAAAAAATGGTGGCCTATGCCATCGAAGCATGCCGCAAAAAAAGAATCCGCTATTTGCGGTTGGACACCGGCCGGGATCGCTATCCGCTTCACGCCTTATATGAGAGTTTGGGATTTGTTCAGGTGGGTAAAAAGGCTATCGGGGAAAGAAATTATGTTCTTTATGAAATGAAAATCGAATAATTTTTTTCGTAAGCCCGGCATACCGGAAGCTAGGGATTGGCCGGGAATTGATCTTATTAAG
>DNPQ01000018.1 GCA_003501335.1 Bacillota bacterium | reverse complement strand
GGCAAAATCCAGGAGCCGGTTCCGGAGCTCGGCGCCGGCGATATCGGAGCCGTGGCTAAGCTACAGGAGACTTTTACCAACAATACTTTATGTGATAAGGATAAGCTGATTACTTTCGAACCCATCCGCTTCCCGAAACCCAAGTTGTCCATGGCGGTTGAACCCAAAGCCAAGGGTGACGAGGATAAAATCGGCACCGGACTTGCCCGCCTGACGGAGGAAGATCTCACCTTCGAAGTTCATAAAGATAAGGTCACCCATGAAATCATTGCCTCCGGGATGGGGGATCTTCATATTGAAATCATTACCAGCAAGCTTCATAAAAAATTTGGAGTGGATGTTACCCTTAAGATACCAAAGATTTCTTATAAAGAAACCATAAAAAGTACTGTGAAGGCGGAAGGAAAACACAAGAAACAAAGCGGTGGCCGGGGCCAATACGGCCATGTATGGCTGGAACTGGGTCCGTTAGCGGCTGGATCGGGTTTTCAATTTGTCGATAAGATTTTTGGGGGATCAGTGCCACGCAACTACATACCTGCAGTGGAGAAAGGGCTGCATGAATCTTTGGAAAAAGGGGTGCTGGCCGGTTATCCTGTGATTGACATCCGGGTAACCCTTTATGACGGGTCTTATCATCCGGTCGATTCTTCGGAAATGGCTTTTAAAATTGCCGCTTCGTTAGGTTTTAAAAAAGGTTTTATGGAAGCAAAACCCATTTTGCTGGAACCGGTCATGCGGATGGAAGTCACCGTACCTGAAGAAGATATGGGAGAAGTTATCGGCGATTTAAATAAAAAGCGCGGTAAAATTTTAGGGATGGAGCGGGAGGGTAAATCTCAAATCGTCAAGGCCCTTGCTCCCCAGTCGGAATTGGCCAAATACGCCATTGATTTGAGGTCGATGTCCCAAGGTCTCGGAGAGTTTTCCTTGGAATTTGATCATTATGAAGAAGTCCCGGCCCATCAGGCGGAACTCATTATCGCCGAGGCCAAGAAACATATGGTGGAGGAAGAGGAATAAAGTTCATTTACAATCAATGAAAATAAAAAAGGGAGTGGTGACGACCGCTCCTTTTTGTTGACTTCCATAATTTCGTGATCTTCCGAATCCCTTGGGAAATCATCCTAACCTTTTGCCTGGAAGTTGCACACAAAGGAGAAATAAAATGCTTTTTCAAAATCATTTATTTTCTCAGTTTTTTTGTGTATGTTTTTCACTATATCAAAGCAAACTTTATATTTTGATCCGAATTTTTCTTTTAAAGATGAAAAATGGAACATTGATCTTACGAAGATAGAACCGGCAAAGAATTATTTTAAGGCAATTTATTTATTTTAAGACCCTCGTATCCGGATTGGTTTTCGGAAGAGGTATTTTCCCTGATTATCATATAACTCCAACAATTCAAGATTATATAGATGGAAGAGATGTTGAAATGAAATTTGCAATCGGGTTAATCAAAAAAGGTTTGATCTAGAATTTACGGGAATGAAAGCGATGGCGCTTCAATCGCTTCTGGGTATTGTTAGGTGAACCGGCATCTATAACATGCCTGGCATTAAGAACCGAACCATGAATTTCCTAACGGCTTCTTTGAATATCAAACGGCGGAAATATGATATAATCTTGTTATATTGACTGAAAAGGGAAGCTTTCTATGAAAAATATCGTCATTCTGGCAACCGGTGGAACGATTGCCGGAGTTTCCAGCTCGATCACGGATACGGCCAACTATCAGCCGGCTATCCTGCCTATTGAAGCGATTACTAAAGACCTTACCGAGCCGCTGCGGAATATCGCTCATATATCCAGCGAGCAGATTGCCCAAATTGATAGTGCTGAGATGACCCATGAGATCTGGTTTACACTTGCGGGGCGCATTAACGCCTTACTCTCATCTCCCCAAATTGACGGCGTGGTTGTCACGCATGGAACCGACACTCTTGAAGAAACTGCCTATTTTCTCAACTTGGTCGTGAGAAGTAATAAACCGGTGGTGGTGGTCGGGGCGATGCGCCCGGCTTCCGCACTGAGCTCCGATGGCCCCATGAACCTTTATAACGCCATCATTTTGGCTGCTAGCAGAGAAGCGTCCGGCAAAGGGGTTTTGGTAACATTGAATAATAGCATCAATTCCAGCCGCGAGGTTACCAAGACCAACACCTCCCTTCAAGATAGCTTTAAAGCTCCGGAACTTGGCTACCTTGGATATCTTATCGAAGGAGAGCCGCATTTTTACCGGGAACCCACCCGGAAACACACTTATCGGAGTGAATTTATCCTTGATGGTCTTAGCGGACTTCCTCCGGTTGAAATCATTTACGGACATGTCGGCAACCTTAGCAATTTAGCACAAGCCGCTGTAGATTCGGGAGTGAAAGG
Organism: Bacillota bacterium; assembly: GCA_003501335.1. Taxonomy (GTDB): domain Bacteria; phylum Bacillota; class UBA4882; order UBA8346; family UBA8346; genus UBA8346. The sequence continues at coordinate 3,640 of DNPQ01000018.1, read as the reverse complement.
ATTGGTCTATGCGGGCCTGGGAAACGGCAATATGTCGAAGATGATGAAAGAAACTTTTATGGGTATTCAGGCCCAGGGAGTGGTGGTGGTCAGGAGCACCCGGGTTAGCAGCGGTATTGTTACCTGTAATGGGGCTGTCAATGATGATTTAAGCAACTTTATCGTCTCCGACACCCTTAACCCACAAAAATCAAGCATTCTTCTGGCTTTGGCCTTGTCGAAAACGACGGATATCCCTACCATCCAACGGATGTTTTGGGAATATTAGAAGGTGCGGGAAACGCCTGGAGTTTAGAGGGTGGATGCCTTCACCACAGCATACCGGGTCTGATTTGTTTCGAAAGTGCCGTACCAAACTTCGTATTTCTTGATATCGTTTTGGCTGTTCCAGGTCATCATGACTTCGTGCGTATTCAACTTATCTGGAAAATAGTCGGAGGTCCCGGCGTTTGTATAGAAACAGCCGCACTTTCATCTGCTGCGAATAAATTTGAATATTAATTTTTTCATGTTACTTCCTCCTTTTTTATTTCAATAGAGTATTAAAAAATTATGGAAAATATGGGAAGAAGTTGCGGAGATTTTGAAAGAGGTAGTAGGTTTAAGTGAGTTAAGTATAAAGTATTAGTAATTCATAGGTTAGCTGTAAATCCAGAATGGCAAAAACAAGGAATTGGAAGACGGCTAATGGACTTTGCTGAAAATTATGCTGCTGAAAAAGGTTTTTCTTCAATTAGATTGGATGCCTATAGTGGAAATTCAAGAGCTTTAAACCTTTATGAGCGTCGAGGGTTTAGAAGAGTTGGGCAGTTTTTTTCCCCAAGAAGAGAGCTTCCGTTTTATTGTTATGAGAAAGTGTTAATAAAAGAATAATTTGAAAGAGGTTGTTCATCCTTGGACAAGCTGCAAATGAGGGCCGACGGTATGTCATATATCAACGTGTTGCAGCTGGCGGGCAGCGGTATTCAGAGAAGTTACTCGAAGAAAAAAGCTTACTCATGATGCAATTTCAAAGAGGTAAAATCATGAAGCAGGCGCGGCCACATCCACAAACCTAAGTCAGCAGTCGCTACTAAGATTTGTGGACGTTTTGAGTGCCCACGTTCTCCGACATACCGGACCTAGGCCAGTTCATCGTGGACATGGCCTTCCGCGGAAAGATCGAAAAAGTTTTATGTAAAAAACATTTAAAATTAAGGAAATACGACATTAATGGTTTAAATATGAAATTCGAATTAATAACATAAATTTGTGAGGATGATTTTATGATTTTTTTTGTATTTTGGCTAATTGGGTTAATAGTAGGGATTATCACTACTATTGTTGATCCATCATTAAGAACTTTACAAACCATAGCACTCAATCTATTGTTTTATCAAATTACAATTACTGTTACATTAGTTGGAATTATGGGATTCGTAGGTCATGTATTAAAATCAGATATGGTGGCTGAATCAATTGGATGGCCTAAAGGATCTCTTTTTCAAAAAGAATTAGGACTTTCAGAATTAGGTTGGGCTTTGGCAGGTATTTTAGCAATATGGTATAAAGGTGTATTTTGGATAGCAATAATTATGTTAATAAGTCCTTTACTCATAGGTGCAGCAATTATTCATATTAATGAAATGAGAAAGCATAAGAATTTTGAACCAGGTAATTCAATAACAGTTTTACCGGATATATTAATTCCTATTACATTGATAATTTTATCGATATTAGCAAAAATTTGGTAGTAGCAAATGAGCAAAACATCATCCAAAAGGGAAAACAAATTTTACTGTTAAGATAAAGTTGTCAACTAGCCAACCATCCTGGTTTGGCTATTGTATGAGTTTAACTGAAAGTAAGGTCCGGTACGTCAAGAACAGCTCCGTTCCTACTGGCGAGGCTCGGTTAGTCCAAGAAAGTTGACTCAAAGAAGCCGTCAACTCATGATGTATCTCAATGAAGTTTATTCGTGATGTGGTCTCGCCCACATTTTCAAAACCAAGTTGGCGTCGCCACTAGGTTTTGAAAACGTCAGGAATGGGCGGACGTTCTCAGCCGGTTGTTGTTCCATTATTTATTACAAAAACCCTTTTATTGCTATTGAAACCACAAAATGATGATAAACCATCGATATTTCCTTAAATTGCCGCCATAGCCACCAGTCACCGGTTGATTTAGTTTTAGAATATATCCACACAAATTATTCCTATAAAATCAGTTTGGAAGATTTAATTCAATGCTCCCACTTAAACCGGGTGTCGCTCAATAGAATGTTTCAGGATTTATGTGGACAGACAGCCATGGGATACTTATTATCCTATCGTCTAAAAGTTGCAGAGGATCTTCTGACCCATACCGGTATGAGCTTAAATGAAATTGCACGTGCTACCGGATTTGAATATGACACTTACTTCATAAAACAATTTACTGCGAAAAGAGGGATGTCTCCGACAACATTTCGGAATACCTCCCGCCAGTTCGCTGCTTCCTTATAAGAGATTGCTTAAACGGTAATCAATGAAACCATTGTAACCGCCTCCGCTAAACTGGAAGAATGCAAGTATCAATGTAATAAAGGCGTTTGGGCCAGCCTCAAACCTCTGATACCTTTTCTTTTCCATTCTTTACAATATAGAACAAAAATGTAGCTTATGATAATGTTGTATTACAAAATAAACGATTATAAAAAAGGAGATGACAAATGAAACGAACGACTAAGGTATCATTCCTGGTTGCCCTGGTGATTTTAATTTCTCCGCTTATTTTATCGCCGATTCTTTTTCATAAAAAAAATCAGGCAATTGAACCCAATACTGTTGTTGCCGAGAATAACAATCCAACCTCTCTTCCTAAAAAAGAAGTAAGTCTTAGTCCTTCCAGTTCATCCGATTCGTTTTCTCAAAATGAATCAGAGAACCCAATTCGTGATGATCAAACTTTAAAACCGAAGCCGCAGCCAGTAACGAAGAATACTGCTCCGAATAATCAGCGTCTCAATCCGGATCGAAAAGCAAGAAATAAGAAAGAAAAATTAGCGAGCAAAGTGAATGATAAACCAGTTATTTCGAAGAATGATCCAAAAGTTTCTGTTGTCAATGATTCAGCGAATCAATCGTCTACGAGTAACAACGAATCGACCGAGAATGCAAAATGGGGAGTCGCCGTTATTGCAAATCCATCAACTGGGGATGTAGCAGTAACTTACCGGTTAATAAAACTTTCTTTGTTCAATGGGAGCAATTTTGATGTTTTAGCCGGGACAAAGGAAGCCGGAGTGGGTTTAAGCAAATGCTTTAAAAGAAAATGGGGAGTGGGCCTAAACGGAACAGTAAGTTATGAGAATGGCGACAAAAATCTGGGCGTTTATATGAAATATAATTTTTAGGGAAAAATAGAATTTAGGATAAAACCAATCGATCTTAAAATATAAAAATGCTATGTCCTCTAAATTCTTAGGATATGGCATTTTTTAATTCAAAACTAATACTTTCGAAAGAAAAGAATTTTATTAGGATTTCTCTGAACGACAGAAATGTTTTCGGAATGAAATCAGCGAACGCCGAAATAAAATAATGGTTTCCTGAAATGAAATTGGAAACCGCTGGAACTGCAGAAATGGGTTCCGGGTAGACAGAAACAATTTTCTGAACGA
>DNPQ01000238.1 GCA_003501335.1 Bacillota bacterium | reverse complement strand
GAATTGGCAGAAGTGATTGTCCTTGATTCGGTCTTGACAGGAAGTAAAAAAGAGAAACTGGAGGAGTATCTTTCTTCCAAATGGGGTATTCCGTTATCAGTGGTTAGTTCCATCGCTAAACCTGGTTTCCATCTGGATGCCGATGTAAATTCCAGCTTCACGAAAGGCGCTACAAACAATAAAATCAGTAAGTGGAGCGACTTAAGCGAGAACGGTATCGAAGTCTCTCAGGCGGCTACAACCTTGCAGCCGGTATATTATACAGAGGGAATCGGGAACTTGCCGGCGGTATATTTTGACAATGCCGCTTTGAGCATTTTTAGTCGTTCAATGCTTTTTCAATCTGACTTTACTATGGGTATTATTTATCAGGCAGATGCAGGAGGAAGGTTGCTTGACGGGACTGCAACACCAGAAAGCGGTGAAAAGAGTTTTGATGTTTCACTTGGGGATCAAGGAACACTGAATGTTCAGGCAGAAAAAGAGTCCGGGAATTTATCAGCCACACTGGATGATACTCATCTGGCCATAATTTTGGGTCAGGTGGACGGTGATAAACTCGATGTTACTTTGTGGCTCGACGGCAAGGCCCATAAAAATATTGCGTTTACGGACATTCAGGCTTTTTGTAAGTGCCCCGCCGATTTGACGATTGGTCAGAGCAGAGCCGGAGGATCCAGCTTTACGGGCAAAATTGGCGAAATTGTGATTTATGATGAGGCACTCTCAGTATGGGAACGCCAACGGTTGGAAGACTTTTTGGCCAAAAAGTGGGATATCGATATTTCGGGCGTCGATAGTATTGCGACCCCGATTTTGCATTTGGATGCGGCCCGTCAGGACTGTGTATTGGATGCGAGCGGCGTAGCGGTGCTGGATCGTGGTGCGAAAGTTTACGAGTGGGTTGACGTAAGCGACAGTGATAATAATGCGGTGCAAAGTGTTTCATTGAGACAGCCTGACTATGCTACATCCGGAATCAACGGATTGGGAGTGATTCAGTTTACCCAAAAACAAACAAATACGGATGATTATTATGATGATTCCTTGAACATTAACCGGGTGATTCAGGATGATTTTACGGTGATGACGGTATTCCAACCGGATGCTGCTTATTATACTGAAGATAATTTACCGGAGTCGATCGATAGCGGTATTGAATGGACCGAAGGGGTTGCGATCATTGATGCTGATTGTTCTGGCCAATATAATGACTTTGGTATATCTTTCGGTAAAGTTGGCAATAAAATGATCGTTATGGGAGGTATTGGTGACCGGTTGTCCAAAGATCATACGGTTAAAACCGGGAAACTTGACTTTTGCAGCCCTCACTTTATCACTCTTACGAGAGAAAAGGATAACGGTGAAGTGAATTTATATGCTGATGGGATGCTGCAGGCTGAGGCTGATTTGCGGGACAATGTGATATTAAATGACTCTAAATCCATAAAAATCGGTGCATTTAACAGCGAAGGACTTCCGTTCCACGGAATGATCGGGGAAGTGATCATTTTTGACCAAGTCCTGACCGATAGCCAGCGGGAGCAAATCGAAAGATATCTCTCCGCGAAATGGCAAATCTCTACTGTTACGTTGCCTATCGATGCTGAACCGATCTTTCATTTAGATGCCAATGCCACTGAAACCATTATCAAAGATGCAAATAATAATGTTTCTGAATGGTCGGATCATAATAGCTTGAGTGGGCTTGTCGCGGCTCAAACGGTAACCGAATATCAGCCCCAGTACATTGCAAAAAGCAACTTCGGAATGCCAGCTATCCGGTTCAATAATAGCTTTATGGAAATCCTTCCTGATAAAAATACTTTCGATGACTTCACGTTGGCTGTTGTTTATTATGCTTTATCTACCGGTAATTTGGCTTCGGACTGGGATGAAGCGGGCTTAGTTGATCATTATGTCGAAACCAGTACTAGCACAGATAGTGATGTAGGAATTGCCATAACCCGCGGCAGCGCACTGAGAGCCCGGCTATGCGCTCAAGATACCGATGCTGCCGCATCTTTGAATGCGCCGCATATAGCAATTTTCAGCCGCGACAAGACGAATGGGATAATGAAGATTTATCTTGACGGACTTCTGGCGGCATCCGGCAACGGGGTCAATGAGACACCGCTAACGGTAAATAAGTTAACCATCGGAGCGATCCAAAGTTCATCTGAAACAAGTAAAGGTTACTATCATGGTGACATTGCCGAAGTAATCCTGTTGGATCAAACCCTCAGCATGGATGAACGCCAAAGCCTGGAATCTTACTTTTCCCTTAAATGGGGGATTGACATCTCCGGGGTGAATAGTATTGCCAAACCTGTACTACATTTAGACGCCAGCGCCGTGGCAACATTGATAACCGATATCGACGGCGGCAAGGTCTCTCAGTGGTTGGATCGCAATGGTCTCACTACGTATGCATTCCAAACCATTACTGACCAACAGCCGGAGTATCATGAAGCTATCTATAATGAACAGGGCGCACTTTATTTTAATCCGGATCAAAAGGCGTATTTAACCGTGGCCCCTGTTGTCCAGGATGATTTTACTGTGCTTATTGTATATAATGCGGAAGAACCAGCCGATATCAGTCAATATATGCCGGTTGAGCATGATTCGTTTACCGTTATTACCGGCGTAGATGCCGGGCTTTCTGAAGCGATTTGGAATCAGCTTAAAAATGAGGGCTACATTGACGAGGATGGGAAAGTCTTGCCGGCCTTTACGCCGGGGGTGGCCGGTTTTACGTTAAGTTTAACCGATGATGTTGTTCCAACGATTCAAAATGCATTGGTGAGTGAGATGAATAGCATTTTAGTAACATGTAATCATTCGAACATTGCTGTTTCTGCGGATGCTTTTGAAAATATTCATGGGATCAATCAGACGTTATCGCAAACCATCTGGGATGACTTAATTGAAGCCGGATATCTGACCAGTGATGGAAAAGTACTGCAAACAACCTATCCATCGTCTGAGAATGACTTTACCGTCTCCGTTGTTAAAGAGGCCGTGATTGATGTAGTGTTGGCCCAGAACTGGGTTGCGGGGGTCGGCCTGTTTGACGGCAATGCGGCTGGGGAGCCGGGCCAATTGAATATGAGGGATTTCGGTTTATTAATCGGTAAACGGGCTGATGATGACAAAACCCCGGCAACTGCAAGATTAATTGCAGGAGTTGGTGTACCGGATGATCAGGATTATCAAATTTACCAGGGCTCACCATTCGGTGCATGGCATATCGGAGTACTGACGAGGGGAAAAGATTCTGGGATAGTCCGACTGTCCGTGGACGGTCAGGATCCGGTTGAGAAGAAGGTGGCCCGGAATATAAGCCTGAAAGATGCCAAGCAATTTACCATTGGTGCGGAGAATCAAGGCGGGAATTACTTTACCGGATATATTGCGGAAATTATCGTCCTTGATAAAATACCGACAGATAGCGAAATAACCACCCTTCGGAGCTTCTTGGCAAAAAAATGGGGAGTTACTTTGTAAGATATTTAGAATAAAACAGAGGTTTGGGAAATGACAACTCAAAATCATATGATCAAAAAACAGGTATTGGATCTCACTCTCGATTCGGAAGTAGGGTCCTTTGTTTTTCAAAGCAGAGTGAGTGAAGTCTTTCGGAACAAAATTGTACCACTGATTGAAGATTATTGCAGTCAAATCAGCGGTGATTCAGGGACAA
>DNPQ01000538.1 GCA_003501335.1 Bacillota bacterium | reverse complement strand
ACGGATGAGGGGGCCCGTTTTGTCGGAGAGTTTTCTTTCGGAGTCAATCCTTATATTTTAAAACCGATGAAAGATACGCTTTTTGATGAGAAAATCTGCGGTAGTATTCATTTTACCCCCGGTCAGGCTTATCAGGAATGCGATAATGGCAATCGGTCGGCGATTCATTGGGATTTGGTCTTTATTCAGCAGCCTGAATATGGCGGGGGAGAGATTTATTTGGATGGGAAACTCATCCGCAAAGAGGGCCGTTTTGTCCTTCCTGAGCTTGAAGCTTTAAATCCAGAGAATTTGGTTTAATGGAACAAGAGATTTATTTCCGGTTTAACGATGGCAAAAGAGCCGATGTGTGCCGTATCTCGCTGGGATGGGCTGCTTTACTCTTATAATACCAAGGCGATAATCCGGGGCAAAATGTATTTTAAGTAGTTACTGGGGTAAAAATCTGGGTAACTACTTTTTTATTGGATATTGATAATATTTATATCCGGAATTTTAATCTAAAGATTGGCTGCTAGATGCCGAAAAAAACAATACGGGTAATTTTTAAATAAAAACTTATCAAGGGCCAGGGAGACATCATGAAGAGACAAATATCGGTCAATCTTGGCAATTTATTATTGTCATTGTCTGAAATTACTGATTTAATGAGCCCTCTAGTTTCACAACATCAGCAAAAGACGGCATTTATTGCTGTTGAAGTTGCTAAAGTTTTTGGGGTGAGCCCGGAAATGCTGGAGAATATTTTTACAGCCGCACTTTTTCATGATATTGGCGCCATTACGGTTGAAGAAAAGATTGCAATTCATAAGGGCGGCAAGGTAAATCTGGATGTACACTGCATAAAAGGTGAAATTTTGCTCAGTCAAACCCCTTGGTTTCAAAAAGTAGCTAAAATTGTCCGGAATCATCATCGAAATTGGAGCGACTGGGAGGATACTCTTGCTAATCCCCTAGTCTTGTCGTCTCAGATTGTATTATTAGCCGATAGTGTTGAAAGATTGATCCGCTCGGATCGATATATCTTGCACCAAAACGGTTCTATTATTGAGCAAATTAAAGGGATACAGGACAGTGTGGTAGCCAAAGAACTGGTGGGCTGCTTTGAGGAAATTGCCAAACGGGAAGAGTTCTGGTTGGATTTGATGTCGCCGCGTTTATATCATGTACTGTTGAGTCAAGGCCCTTACCACAATGTAGAAATTGATATGCCGGGGATAGCTTTGATCGCCACTCTTTTTAGAGACATTATTGATTTTAAATCTCGTTTTACGGCAACTCATACTTCCGGAGTTTCGGCTTGCACGGAAATTTTAGCTTCTTTATTTGGCCTAACTGAAGTGGAAATTAATTCGCTGCGGGTGGCAGGTAATTTGCATGATATCGGAAAATTGGTGATTCCCAATCGAATATTGGAAAAAAGAGGTAAATTAACTCGCTCAGAAACCGCTATTATGAAGTGCCATACTTATTATACTTTCTATGTAATTAATTCAATTGGCGGATTAAGAAATATTGCGGAATGGGCTGCATATCACCATGAAAAATTAGATGGTAGTGGCTATCCGTTCCATTGTCAGGCGGTTGAAATTGATACAGGCAGTCGAATACTGGCTGTTGCAGATATTTTTACAGCCTTAGCAGAAGATCGACCTTATCGGCACGGAATGGTAAAAGATGAGATATATCAAGTTCTTCAAGAAGAAGCCATTCAAAAGAAAATTGATTCTCACATTGTAGAGCTGCTATTTGATAATTATGCGGTTGTTAATGAGTATGTACAAGAAAAGCAGCGGACGGCGAAGAAGTTTTATACACAAAGATTTTTGGCGGTTTTGGCGGAGTGTGGTTCTCAACAATGAGTGAGATCTCTAGCTCAGCCCTGGGAACCGTTAACCTCGTCTCTTTAAAGTAACAGCAATTTTCTGCATGTCCTCCAATAAAACCAACTTTTTAAACAAAAATCATTTTATGTTTTTTAACACTAAATCCCAGCGAACATTTTATTAAAAAGGCTGCTTTTACCATTGCCTTTTTCCAGCAGCCTTTTCAAAAATTCATGATCAATCATTCGAATCTAGGTATTATTACTTAAATTGATAACCATTGAGAATTCGGTCCCTGCTTTTGCAGCTTCACGATAAATGGTTTGGAGGCCATTCCATATTTGCTCAGGGCTTTCACTATAAAGATAGGTGCTTTGATTCCCGATTTCATGTTTAATTCCTGTCGATTTTAGTGATTCCAGAGATTGATTAATTATGGCATCGGAATTGACAACCTCTAAAGGGAAAAGCGAAACTTCACATGACAGCAATGAATTCACTCCTTTCTTTTGATAGTTTTTCAAATGGATAGCCATCAATTTCAGGTATTTTAAGTTTCAGTTTACAAATCTTTCTATTTGTGACAAATCCGTTATTTTTTAAATATAAAAAGAAACTTTTTTATTAAAGTCCCGTTAGAAAAGGTATCATACATAAATCGGAAAACTTGAATTTTTCTCTTTGGAATGATCGGCATAACAGTTTTGCAGGAATTTGACTATTTTTGTCAAATAGGTTGAATATGGCGATAAATGATTTGTTAGAGGAGTGTAATTTGGTTAAGGAAGAATGCGATGTCCTAATATTATCTGCCAGCTATGGTGGGGGCCATAACCAAGTTGCAAGAGCTTTGACTTCGGCGATTCAATTGCAGGCTCCGGGCATGAAGATTATCACCGTTGATTATTGCGATTTGTTGGTTCCGTTATTCAACCGCTTGACTCAGTTTGGCTATATGCAGAGTATTAGACATTTTCCAGTGGGCTATGCTTTATATTATCAAGCGACTGGAAAGATATCGTCCGATTCCTTTTGGCAACGACATCTAAATAAAATTGGTTATTCTGAATTAATGATGCTGGTTGATGATTTACAGCCGCGATTAATTATTTCAACTTTTCCGATCCCGGCCGGTGTGCTTTCGGCAATGAAGGCCAGCGGACATTTAAATGTACCGATTGTTACAGTGATTACGGATATGTGTGTCCATAGTCAATGGATTCATCCCAATACCGATCTATACGTAGTGGGTTCTTCGGAAGTGGCGGACGGATTGGTAGGCAGGGGAGTTCCACGATGGAAAATTAGCGATAGCGGAATTCCAATTCTTCCGGAATTTAATAATAATTTTGACAAGGCGAAATTAAAGGAAGCTTTTGGGTTTAAACCCAATGACAAGGTTATTATAATTATGGGTGGAAGCGATGGTATTTTTAAGGCAACCGGTTTTAAACTTCATCGCACCTTGGAACAGTTGCCCAATGGAGTTCAGGCTTTAATTTTAACAGGTTATAATCAGGATTTATACGAAAAACTTCAGCCTTTAATGGCGAAGTATTCTAATTTTAGAGCGGAAAAGTTTTTTCACAATATGGCAGGATTAATGCAAATGGCTGATTTGCTTATTACTAAGGCGGGTGGTATTACTATTTCAGAGGCTTTAGCAAGTGGGCTTCCTATGGTGATTTACAAACCTATGCCGGGGCAGGAAGAAATTAATGCCAATTATTTGTGGCGGCATCGGGCGGCTATCATTGCCAAAACAGAACATCGGGTAAGAACGGCCACGAATCGTTTGGCCTGTGACGAACAATTTCGTTTGCTTTTTCAAAAAAATTGTTTAAAGTTGGGACATTCTGATTCAGCTGCGGTTGCCGCAAAGGCAATCTTAAATATGTTAACGCCGGTAACTCGTAGAAAGTATTTTATTAGTAAAATTTAAGGGGAGAATTCTGTGCTCGAAAAAAAAGAAGGTTTGTTTAAACATCCGGTGGTGATTGCTTTTTTGGCGATTATTTCCTCCATTGAATTTATCCGGATGTCTTTATTTTTGACTTTTTTGCCCAGTTTTTTAAAGAGCTTGCATTATACGACGGCAGCAATAGGGGTAGTGATTTCAGCAAACTTATTTGCTGATAACCTTTCTAAAAGCGCGGTTGGCTGGTTGGTGGATCACCGGGGGCCGTGGCCTGTTTTGCTTAGTGGTAGTATTGCAGCAGCAATTGGAGTTATTTTAGTTATGCTTTTTCATCAAACTTTTTTACTATTGGTTTTAGCCGCCATTTTAATTGGCGTTGGTGTTGCTCCGACTTGGCCGGCATCCATTTCCGGTTCTATTCAGACGGTCGGTGAAGAGAAACGGGCAACGATTATTAGCGTTATCTCGGTTATTTGGTTAGCGGGCGGGGGATTGGGACCTATTTTGATGGGTTTTCTCATTGATAGCAGAATGCGTAAAATTCTTCTTAAAGTCCATTTGCCAATCATTAATGCCTATCGGACAGGGTTTATAGTATTAGTCACAGTCGCTTTATTAGCAGTTGTAATTTGTATTTTAGGTTGGTGGAGCTGGAACCGGGTTCCCCATATCCGCCAGATTGTTGAATCTAGGAAGCAAATTCCGGCTCGGGAACGGATCAAGGAAGTTGTAGCCCGGCTTTGGAAGGTAAAAGGCCTGATTCCGGGAATGTTCTTTCAAACTTTATCATTAGGCATGTTGTTACCGAACCTTTTGCCGTATGCAACGGATAAACTCAATTTATCAGAGGCTGACTACAGTATCTTATTGCTTATTGGCGGCATTGTAGTGATAGCATTTATGATTCCGGTTGGACACTTGGCCGATCGCCAGGGGCCAAGGGCATTTTTGGTTGCCGGATTTTTACTGGCCGCTTGTTCATTGTTTATCTTGGTTTCTTATGGCAATAGTCATAATGTGTGGTGGATTGTTGGTTTTGTGGGCCTTTCTTATGCATTGATACAACCGGCGTGGAATGCTTTGCTGGCGGGTTCAATCCCAGCCGCTCAGCGGGGTGTATTAATGGGTTTATTTATGTCGGTAGAAGGATTGGGCTTTGCGGTCGGTCCGTTAGTCGGAGGTTTTTTAGGGACTTTGAGCAATAAAGATTTGGGATTGTTAGGCGGTACCGGGTTAGTGGCGCCATTTTATTTCAGCAGTTTTTGTCTATTTTTAATGGCAATTGTTTATATAGTTTATCCGTTTCGACATTACCAGGATGAGGCTTCATAATGGTTTGGTTGACGATAATTTTTGTATTTGTGATGATTTGGGCATTGATTTATCCAATCACGGATTATTGGCAACGATGGTTTTCGCCGTCCGTTCTTAAAAGAGGTCAATCCCATCCCCAAAAGGTTGACAGGGAGAAAAAAGTTTGTCTGACTTTTGACGATGGTCCCAATCCGGAAATTACCCCGCAAGTATTGGATATTTTGGCTCAGTATCATATTCCGGCTACCTTTTTTCTGGTGGGATATCGGGCGGAACATTCGCCGGAGATTGTACGGAAAATTTTAGATCACGGCCATGAGATTGGAGTTCATACCTATCGTCATTGTCATGCTTATGGAATGTTTATCCATAAAAGTATTAACACCATTTTGCAGGGCATTCAAATTCTAGAGAAGATTGCCGGGAAAAAGGTTGTTTGGTTCAGGCCTCCCTGGGGGGCTTTGAATTTATTTGAGCTATTAACCGTAAAATATTTTCGCCTTAAAATTGTTTTATGGACCGCGAACGCTATTGATTGGGATATCCGCACCACGCCGGTTCAAATCGTGGAGCGTTTAAAAAAGAAATTACAGCCCGGCTGTATTATTGTAATCCATGATGCCGGAGGAGATCCGGAAGCGCCCCGCCACACGTTGGAAGCTTTACCGGAATTGATCGGGCAGGTTCAGGCAGAAGGATATCGTTTTGTTACATTGACTAACATCCAGGAGAATTAATATGAGTGAGCTGACCATTTTACAACGATTCGGCATGGCGGTGGATCGCCGCTATTTAAAAGAAGCCGGAGCAACCGGGATTCCGGGTTCGGTCTATCAAGTATTGTTAATCTGCTTTCATCCCTATCAGGGCGAAAGAAATTTAAATTTAAATGGGGTGACGATTCATCCGGGGGATATGATTGCTGAGTTTCATTTGTCCAATAGGCGTATCTTAGAGATGGGAAGAGAGGCTTCATCCCGTTCTATGGAGTGGCGCTTATTTGAAGCCTTAAGGGGAGAATTCACAGCCCTAGCGGCTGCGTGCGTAATAAACACGATTCCTGCATCGGTTCAGGGCTTTTATGGAGTGAATATATTAGCGGCAGGGGCAAAACGCTTGGGGTTTACCTTAGTTCCGCTGCCTAAGGGGTGGAACCGTTGGTGGCTTAGTTTTTGGGAGACTTTTTTACGAAGAATTTTTTATTCCTTTAAAACTAAAAAGAAGGCTAATTTTCAAAAGACGAAAGAGGCTTTTGAGATTTGGATAACCAGGGAAGAGTTATTAAAACGTTATCTGAGGCCATGAACATTTCGGGCTTTTCGCACATATGATCATAGCAACGAGCTTGGTAAGATAGCAGTGAATTGCTTTTGACTCTATGCGCGGAGGAATTTAAATGGACTACCATTTTCAATATCCCCATGGATCACCGCCTAATAGTTCATCCCCCTTAACCAATGATCCGGTTCTCTATTTGGTAAGAGACGATATGATGGATGAGCTGGGCGCTATTGTAGGTTATATGGAATGCGCGGACTTAACCAAAGATTATCGGATCAGTGCACAGTTCCGGGAAATCGCCAATGATGAGATGGAACATTTCATTCGGCTCATGGGCACTTTAGCGCAAATGGATTTGAGCCAGGCCAATGAGTTTCAAAAAGCAGGCGTAACCGAGATGATGATGGGACATGGAGGGCCGATTTCATCCGGCATGGGAATTCCAGTCCAATGTCCGGCCTG
>DNPQ01000304.1 GCA_003501335.1 Bacillota bacterium | reverse complement strand
CCTAAAACAGCATAAGGAATGTAATATAAAAAAGACTTAAAAAAGCTGGATTTTATCTTACGCGTAAAAACGGCAATGGGAAAAACTCTGGGCGCATAAGTAACAACGGCCATTAAAGCTACGGCAATAATTATCTTGGTCAATATTCATTTTCCTTTCTCGGAAAAAGCAACGCTCCCACAGTGGCGGCGATCAAGGTGGCAATAATAATACTCCATCCTGCCGATATCTTGTTAAGGTAAGGAAACCATTTCAAAACAGAACTGGCGCCCACCGCCGCGATAACCACTATCAAAACCGCTTTCGATTTTTTAGAAGCCGGGACGATTAGTGCAATAAACATAGAGTATAAGGCGATCCCCATTGAGCTTTGCAGTTTTCCCGGCAGGAAAGAGGTTGTCAATGCTCCCAGGGCGGTGCCTAACGCCCAACCCCAATAAGGGCCCGAAATAAGCCCCATCATATAGGCAAAGGAAACCGTTTTTTTCTCCAGGGACGCCACTGCAAAAGTCTCATCCGTGATGCCAAAAGCCATTAGACATTTTTGGGCCAACGGCATCTCGGTAATTTTCTGGGATAATGATAAGGACATCAGCATATAGCAGATGTTGATCACAAACGTGGTAACCGTAATTTCAATCAGGGAAGCGTCGGCGATGATCAATCCCACTCCGGCAAATTGCCCCGCGGATGTAAGATTGGTCAATGAGACCAGAATCGCAATCCAGACCGGTATACCGCCATTGACCGCCATTGACCGCCATCAGCCCGAAGGTGAAAGACACGGGAATATAACCGAAAGCAATCGGTAAACCCTGTTGAAATCCTCTTTTAAAATCAGCTACGTTCAATAATTTTCTGGAACGAAAGCTGTCCATCTTGAGATGCATAGGATACAAAGCTGCTCCTTAAAGAAGAAGTTAATTAAACATGCCAAAAAATATTGTAGCATAAATTGATTGGAATTTCACAAGGGTTTGTTATTAAAGTCCGTTTAAGCATGGTGATTATAGACCCAATATAGAAAAATAGAAAAAGACGCTGTTTCAACTGCAGCGTCTTTTCAACAAAAAAATCCTTGAATTTCTCAATTTCTTTCCGGGTGCACTTTATTTCATAAGCGGCGATTTCGATTTTTGGAGCAATTTTTGGCCGACTGCCGCAAAGTATTCCCGGATCCGGTCCACCTGGGTATAAACCACCGGCACCACCACCAAGGTCATCAGCATGGAACAGGTTAAGCCGCCGATTAAGGCCCAGCCCAAACCCTTTTTAAACTCCGAACTGGCGGAGGAAGATAAGGCCAGCGGCAGCATACCGAGAATCATGGTTAAAGTCGTCATCAAAATCGGACGCAACCTTTGCCGACCTGCCTCCAGCAACGCTTCCTTCACTCCGTACCCATTCTCACGGGCCCTATTGGTAAAGTCCACCAATAAAATAGCATTTTTACTGACCAGCCCGATTTGCATGATAATGCCCATAATCGAAAAGACGGCCAATGAATTTTGGGTTAGGGCTAATGCCAGCAAGGCTCCGATAATTGCCAGGGGAATGGAAAACAAAACTGAAAAGGGATAAATAAATGAATCATAAAGGGCGGCCATGATCAGATAAACAAAAATGATTGCCGCCAGTAATGCCAAACCCAAGCTGGCAAAGGACTGGGCTTGGTTTTTCAAATTACCGACCGGATCAAAGGAGATTCCCGCTGGAAATGTCTCTTTTGCCAAAGCCTTGGTAATATCGCTTCCGATATCCCCGCCGGCCCTGCCGTATGCCTGAGAAGATAAAACAATGGCATACATGCGGTCCCGGCGTTCGATCTGGGTCGGACCAAGTCCTGAAGTGATGATGGTAAATTGATTGAGTGGAATCAATTGGCCGGAATCATTCTTGACGGTCAAGTTACCAAGATCGTCCGTATTGGAACGGTCGAATTGATCCAACCGGACTTGAATATTATAGTCGGTACCGTCACTATCCCTAAACTGGCAAGTGGTATCCCCGGCCAAGGCCACCTGCAAAGTCTGGCCGACATTGGCCACATTGAGGCCAAGCGTAGGCATTTTGGCTCGATCCATCTGAACCTGCATCTCCGGTTGCCCGATTTCGGATGAAAGCCGTACATCACCGGTACCGGGAATCCGGGAAACGATCTGCAAAACCCGGTCGGCTGTTTGGGAAACTGCATGCCAAGTAGGGCCGCTGATGGCGATTTGGACCGGAGCCGATCCATTACTAGACTGGCTTACATGGGGACGCAGTCCCGGAATCCGAGCCAAGTCCGCCTGCACCATTTTGGCGATCTGGCTGGTACTGCGCATCCGCTTCTCCCTGTCCACTAAGCTCACATATAATGTAGCGCTATTGGTAGCAACACTATTCCGCCCGGAAACTCCGGCAGCCGAAAATATCGTCGCCACCTCGGGAAAATGAGAAAGATACTTTTCCACATCTTGGGTGATCCGGCTGGTATCCTCGATTTTAGTGCCCGGCGGCAATTCCAGTTCGATCTGCAATTGCCCCTGATCCGTTTGGGCCATAAACTCAGCCCCGATAAATCCGGTTGGTATCAATGACAAAGCCAGTACAAAAAGGATTGCCGCAGTTAAAAGCACCCTGCCGGGATGCGCTAGGCTCATTTTCAGTAATTTCAAATAATCTGTGGTAAATTGCTGGTATTGTCGTTCAAACCAAAGGCCGAACCGGCCCATCCAAGTATGCCGGCTCAGTTCTTCCAATTTCCCGAATCTGGAGGCTAAAAGAGGAGTAACCGTAAAGGAAACAAACAGACTCATCAGAGTGGATATGACGATCACAATGGAAAATTCCCGTAAAATCCCACCAATTAGCCCACTTACGATAGACAGAGGCAAATAAACCACAATATCGACCATGGTAATGGAAAGGGCGGTAAATCCGATTTCATTCCGGCCGTCCAGAGCCGCCTGGCGTTTATCCTTTCCCCGCTCCAGATGACGGTAGATATTTTCCAAGACCACAATCGCATCGTCGACCAGTATCCCAATAACCAGTGACAGAGCAAGCAAAGTGATGAGATTCAATGAAAAATCAAAGGCCCACATGCCGATAAAACTGGAAATCAATGAAGTCGGAATGGCAATCATAACAATGACGGCATTGCGGAGACTGTGTAAAAACAGCAGCATAACTCCGGCTACCAATAATACAGCCAGCATCAAATCTTCTTTAACCGCATTAGCCGAATCAACCGTATAAGTTGAGGTATTAAAGGCTTCCGTGAAATGCAAATGAATATTCCGGTACTTGGCCTCTAAAACACGAAGTTCTTCTTCGATCCCCTGGCATACTTCCACCGCGTTGGCATCCGACTGCTTCTGGATCATCAGGCCAATGGTCTTCCGGCCGTTCACACGGACAATGGTATTGTAATCTTCCTGCCCGTCCTCGATCTCCGCTATATCGGAAAGTTTAATTTCCCCGCCGTCCTTGGCCCGGCTAACAACTAAATTCCGGATATCATCCACCGTAGCAAACTTTCCGGCCAGGCGAACGGTATATTGCAAGTCTTTATCTTTTACCGTGCCGGTGGGATATTCAACATTAGCGCTTTGGATAGTCTGTAATATTTCTAAAGCAGACAACGCACAGGCACGTAACTTTTGGGCATCAAGGTTGACATTGATCTGGCGCGGTAAACCCCCGAATATGGTAATTTGTCCGACTCCGGCCTCCTTTGAAAGCTGTGGTTTGATCAAATCATTCGTTAACTGATAAAATCCGGTATCCTTCATATCACTGGTCGCCCCAAGAAGCAAAACCGGCATGTCTTCCATGGACATTTTAGACACGGCAGGAGTTTCGATATTATCGGGCAAACTGGAAAGGATGCCATTGACTTTTCTTTGCACATCTTGGAGAGCCACATCGATGTCGGCATCCTGGGTAAACTGGATAGTCACTGTGGAGAGCCCTTCCTGGGAAGTGGAGGTGATCGTATCGATTTTTTCAACCGAAGAGACCGCATC
>DNPQ01000403.1 GCA_003501335.1 Bacillota bacterium | reverse complement strand
TTGAACCAGTTTGGGACCATCGCGGATGTAAAGAATTGGATGATGATGATTTACGAAAGAATCATGAATACCCTGGAGCTATTTTGTCTAAATCCCCAGTTTGAGGGGGTTACCAGGAAAGCCATTGAATATATCTATAAGAACTATCATCTTGATCTTTCTTTGAACGATATTGCAGCTTGCGTTGGTGTGAATAGTTCCTATTTAAGCCGGAAATTCAAACAGGATTGTGGCAAGGGTGTGATTGAGTATTTGAATACGCTTCGAATCGAACAAGCCAAATTATTAATGGAAAACGGTTCTCTAAAGGTAAAAGAAATCGCCGATCAAGTAGGATTCAATAATTACAATTACTTTTTTAAGGTATTTAAAGACAGTCAGGGAATGACTCCTCTCGAGTATGAGAAATCATGCCGGGGGTAAGACAATGGGGGGTAAATATGAGGAAGCGGATTTCATCATGTTGGATTGAGGAAGCTAACTAGTAGAGCGTATCGTAAATAAACGGCAATCACATCCATACTGCACGCTATAGGTTGGCTAAAGGCGCATGGTTCACATTCACCTCAACCAGAGCCGGCGGATGCTGGAGGATACTTTTAAGGTTTTCCGCATCACTGAGGTTGGTCATCCGGTATCCCTTTAATTGAAAAGACTCGGCCAGTTTTAATAAATCCGGCAAAACCAAATCGGTTCCAAAGTTGCGGAATCCTTCCTTGGCCATTTTTTGGATTTCCAATCCGTAACACTGATTTTTCAGGACGAAAATCGTTAACGGTAAATGATAACGTTCAATTGTCACTAACTCCGACATGGACATCAAAAAGCCGCCGTCACCGACAATGGAAATAACTTGTCTGTCAGGGCTTTGCAGACAGGCTGCGATACCGGCGGGAATTCCGCCCCCCATGCTCCGCCAGTTGGTTGAAATCCCCACTTGCTGTGATTTTGCCAAGAATCCGAAGTCGAACCAATAGACAAATTCGCCAACATCCAGGGTAATGATGGCATTATCAGCAACCGCCTGGGAGAGGGCCTTGAAAAATACTAAGGGATGACTGGGGTCCTGGATATTTTCAGCCGCGGTTGTTCTTTGGTGAAAGGCTTCTTCCATAGCAGAGCGCCAAGGATGGCGATCCAAAAAATTGGGGAATTTCTCCCTCATCGCCCGGAGAATGAGATCATAATCGCCGTTAACTTCCAGGTAATTTGTAAAGCCGGGATGGGTCGTATTGCGGCATTGGATTACTTTTACCCCGGAAGGGATAAAGCGTTCTTCATAAATGGCTTCTCCGAACAGGATGATACAATCGCTTTTGGAAAAACAATCCGGTAAAAAAGCTTCTCCGATCCCGCCAATGACTTGAGGATTGGTGTCGGGTATGGTCCCCTTGCATTCCCGGCTGACAACAATCGCCGCCCCAAAAGATTTGGCGAATGAAGCGATGATGGTACCGAAAGCACAGGCCCTTTTACCAATGACGATCAGCGGGCTTTGGGAACCGGCCATCCATTCAAGGGCGGTATCCAGTTGCCCATAGTGAATTCGGGCGCCATTCAGATTGGTCATGATATCCGGCTTGGGAAGGATCGTTCCCTGGATGGTCGTCTCCAGTATATCCTGGGGGACCTCCAGATGGACGGAAGTTCCGAAGGTGAGGGCGTGATTGATTAAACCGGTTAAAATGGGAATCATGGCAGCCGGATGAGTACATAAACGGGATTTGCCGGTAATCGCTTCAAAGAACTGGGTCTGGTTAATGTATTGCTTATAATCGGTTCCCAATTTCGTGCTGGAGACTTGGCCGGTGATACAAAGAAGCGGCGCATTATCCAAATAGGCGTCGGCAAGACCATTGGCTATATTGACGGCTCCCGGTCCGGCGCTGGCAATACAAACCCCCAAAGTCCCAAAAAGCTTGGCCGAGAAACTAGCCATCAAGGAGGCGGCTGTTTCGATGGTGGCCGGGATATAACGGATTTTTTCCTGTCTGGATAAGGCGTCCGCTAAAGGAAAAATGGCGTCTCCGATGACGCCAAAGATATATTTTACTCCATATTCACTCAGTTGCGCTAAAATTAAATCGGCCACAGTACCCGTCATTTGCATACCTCCATCATTATTGTAGCGATATTTCGGGAGACTATTCCCGAAACGGACTAAAATTTTGTACGGGTACAATTGTCATACTTATTTTTATTATCGACTTGAATTCATTTTCCAGAAAAGATATAATGACAACAATAATTTGATTACAAAGGAGGATTTGCCCGAAATGAGCGAGAGAGTGTTTAATTTTAATCCTGGTCCAGCGACTTTACCCTTACCGGTGCTGCAGGAAGCTCAAAAGGATTTATTAAATTTTAAAAATACCGGGATGTCTATCTTAGAGGTTAGCCATCGTGGGAAAGAATACGAGGAAGTCCAGAATGAAACCGAAAGTTTATTCAAAGAATTAATCGGCGCCCCCAGTGACTACCGGGTATTATTCATGGGCGGCGGCGCCAGTACTCAGTTTGCTTTAGTTCCGCTGAACTTTTTAACACCGGCTGCCCAGGCGGATTACATTATTTCCGGATCGTTTGCGGAAAAGGCTTATGAAGAAGCAGCCCGGGTTGGAAAAGTAAATATTGCCGCTTCAACCAAGGGAACGAATTTTGATCGGGTGCCGGATGCTGCTGAGATTAAATTTAGTGATCATCCTGCTTATGTCCATCTCACTTCCAACAACACGATCTATGGCACCCAATGGCCGGAGTTTCCCAAAGGGAAGGCGCCACTGGTTGCCGATATGTCCAGTGATATTTTGTCTAGGGCTTTTAATGCTTCGGATTTTGACTTAATATATGCCGGAGCCCAGAAAAATCTGGGGCCTGCCGGAGTAACCGTTGTCCTGGTGAAACCGGAATTCTTAAGTAAAGCCAATACGAATTTGCCGGTTATTTTCCAGTATGGCACTTTTGTCAAAAATAGTTCCATGTATAACACGCCGCCGACATTCGCCATTTATATTATGAATCTGGTATTAAAGTGGGTCAAAAA
>DNPQ01000496.1:5775-6124 GCA_003501335.1 Bacillota bacterium | reverse complement strand
TGGGCTTCAATTTTAATTCGGAACCGGTTAAAAATGAAATGGCTGCCTGCCAGAATTTATGGACGACAAGTGTTGGTCCTTTGAATTGCGGCGCTGCAGATCCCAAAACTTTGCCGGAAGTAATTTCCAAATTGAAAGCGGCCGGTCTCGACAAAATTATTGCCGAAACCCAAAAACAATTAAATGAATGGAAAGCCAAAAAAAAATAAGATCGTGATGATTCAATCTAATTGATTTAATGAGCGGTTGTTTATCCATAAAAAAGTAATCAAGCCCAGGTGGTCTTGATAATCAGGCTAACGCTTTTTCTATTGCGTTAGCCTGATTAATAATGATCGGAAATGCCGAG
>DNPQ01000496.1:3381-5441 GCA_003501335.1 Bacillota bacterium | reverse complement strand
TTGGGTGTAAAAGTAACGGAATGATGGATTTAAATTATGATTATCGAATCTTCAATTGAAAAGTATGGCTGGAATAAAAAGCGGGAAGTGCTTAAAATGGACACCTTGGATCCAAAAGTAAACAGTGTTGCAAATCGTAAGCCTGCTCGAAAAATTATTAAACTGTTCTCCTGGTTATTATTGATCAGCATGATTATCGAAGCCCCTGCATTTGGCTTGAATTCAACTATCAAACTTACCATTTGGACCCATCAGCGTCATATGGCAGATCTTATCAAAGAGTTGATGAACGATTTTAATCATACCATCGGACGGCAAAAAGGAATAAAACTTTCCATGAGAGTACTGGGTGATGACTCCTGGCCCATGTTTCATCAAGCTCAGAAAGCCGGCAATGGTCCGGATTTATATAGCAGTGGTTATATTACGAAATATCCCGATAATTTTGAAGCTGGCGCCCAAACGTGGTTTGACGATTTTCCCGATTTTCGTCGCTGGAAGGCGCAGTGGCCAAGTTGGTATTGGGTTGAAGGGATGACGACCTACCAAGGCCATGTGTATTCGATTCCAGCGCAAGTATTTAATTCCCGGCTGATTTATAATCGTGATTTATTCAGAGCGGCTGGTCTTGATCCCACGCATCCGCCTCGATCCTATCAAGCACTCAAAGATGCCGCCCAAAGAATCAGCAAATTGGGTCATGGTCAATATTATGGCTTCGCCTATTGCGGAGCGGAATCCTGGCCCATGGAATGGATGCCGAGTCAATGGGCTGAAGCGAATGGTGAGTCTGCTTATTGGGATTGGAAACAGGGACGCTGGGCTATGGAAGGCTATAGTCGTATT
Organism: Bacillota bacterium; assembly: GCA_003501335.1. GTDB lineage: Bacteria > Bacillota > UBA4882 > UBA8346 > UBA8346 > UBA8346. The sequence continues at coordinate 4,595 of DNPQ01000496.1, read as the reverse complement.
TTTCAATTGTTGCTGGATTTGAAGAAAGAGGGTTCCATGTTTCCTGGAACAGAAGTTTTAACCAATGATGCCTTGCGGGCTCAATTTGCCGAAGGAAAAATTGGAATGTACATGGGAGAATTCTGGGATGTTGGTGTATTTAATGCACAGTTTCCCGCTAAATGTGACTGGGGTATTGGACCAATTCCAACTTATGACGGCAAATTTCATGGAAAACCCCGGGCCATGATATTGAGCGGTATGTGGAACATTAATGGCCAAAGCCAACATAAGCTTGAGGCCTGGGAAGTCGTAAAATGGTTTAATCAGTATGAAGTTCGAGCCCTAATGTATGAAAGAGGTAAATGTATTGATCCGGACCCGATCGTAGTGGAAAAATATGTAAAACATCAGCCAAAAGTCCGTGGCTTTGAGGCTTTTGCCAATACTTTGGATCAAGATTATTTGGCCACTTATCCGATCCTGCCGGGTTGGAAATCTCCTAAGGATAATCCATGCACGGTCTTTCGAAATGTTCTGATTTACGGCGGCGATATTCGTGGCGAATTGAATAAACTTGATCGTGACTGGAACCGGCAATTGGATGCGTATTACCAAAAAAATCTTGCTATCAAAAGGGGCTGGAACATTTATCCCCATTTTGATAGAATGACGGGGAAAATGGGCATGCCACTTATTAAGCCCAATTTTAACGTTTCTAGTAAGTAAAAGTTAATATGATTTCTTATCTGGAATGGGTTGCTTGAATCTTCAATTGAATATTAAAGGGACTGCTCAAGATTAAGGAGGAATAAAAGTGCAACATAGTATGGACCAATCCGGGAAATCGGAGATACGTTTAATTATCGCTGATGATATGTTACCGATTCGGGAATATCTAAGCATGGTACTTAGTCATGAATCGGATATGGAAGTACTCGAAGTGGTGGGAAGCGGAAGTGAAGCGGTAGAAAGAGCTTCGGTTACGAGACCTGATGTTATTTTGATGGATTTGGAGATGGAAACTCCTCGGGCGGGTGTAGAGGCAATTTCGCGCTTGATGAGCATGAATATAGATATTCGATGTGTGGTATTAACCCATTTTAGTGATGATGAAACGGTATTTGCAGCCTTTGAAGCCGGAGCAACTGATTATGTACTCAAAGACTCCTCGGCGACGGAAATTATCGAGGCTGTCCGGGCTGCAGCGAATGATATGTCCCCGATCCGCCCTC
>DNPQ01000496.1:2456-3062 GCA_003501335.1 Bacillota bacterium | reverse complement strand
AGTCTGGTGGCCACGTTAAATATCGTTTACCGTTTAACCCCGACAGAGTTAGGAATATTACGGATGTTAGCCGATGGAAAAGATCGGGCTGAAATTGCCAAGATCCATTGTGTGGAGTCTTCAACGATTCGGACCCATGTCGGAAATATCTTAAAGAAATTTGAAGAATCATCCGTTAAAGATGTAGTCGATCGTCTTCGCAATCTTGGGATTTTTGATATTTTTACGAGTGAAAAGAGCTGAAAGTTTTCAGGAGGAATGTAGCAATTCTGTTGAATAAGTCAATTGCGGGATTAAAGTTTTTCCTGGTACCCGTTATCTTAAGTTTACGACTTTTAAAGTGTTCTAATGAAAGAGCCTGGGTGAATTTTAGTATGGGAATTAGGAACAACAAAAAAATCCGTTCTTTCGGATTTTTTTAATAAAAATTATGGAGCTGGCGATCCGGATTGAACGGACAACCTGCGGTTTACGATACCGCTGCTCTACCATTGAGCTACGCCAGCAATTGTTGAATATAGTTAATTTTATCATGTCCTGCCGATGAAATCAATGAAATCGGTAAAATCATGAAAAAGCTTCCAGGATTACCTAGAAGTTTTTGAA
>DNPQ01000496.1:0-2193 GCA_003501335.1 Bacillota bacterium | reverse complement strand
AATAATTGGAGCGGGCGACGGGATTCGAACCCGCGGTCCTCGGCTTGGGAAGCCGATGCTCTACCACTGAGCCACACCCGCACCGTACAAAACATTATACTCTAAGTAATTAAAAAAATCAAGACGGTCTTGAAGGAAAATATTTACTGTCCTCGGCTCCGTAGAGTCTACAAATAATTGGTGAAAAGCCTAAAAAACATGAACCGCAAAAGAGGATTTTTGGCTTTTAGGTCGAAATTCTTTATTGTCTTCACAAATCATATATTTAGGTATGATGAGTATCTAAATTAACGACTAGGAGGGGTTTTGATGAGCTATAAAATTAGTGACGATTGCATCAGCTGCGGCGCTTGCCAATCCGAGTGCCCTGCGGAAGCTATTAGCGAAGGTTCCGATAAGTATGTTATCGATCCTAGCAAATGTACCGAATGTGGATCTTGCGCTGATGTTTGCCCAGTTGGAGCGCCAAGTAAAGGTTGAAAATTAAGAAAAAGGCTGTCTAAAAAGTATTTTGTAATCAAGAAGATATACAATAAGAGCCCCATAGATTAAGCAAAAGATTATATATTATTGTATATTTTTAGTGATGAATTTACTTTTAGGACAGCCCTTTTTTATAAAATTTTATTAACACGGCCTTTTGGTTCCTTGCTGTTATTCGAGGATCGAATTAACAATCTGATTCACCAATTTCCCGTCAGCCCGTCCTTTTACCTTTGGCATTAATGCAGGCATTACCTTATTGATGTCTTTTTTACCACTGGCGCCGACTTGAGAAATAACTTCCTCAATGAGCTTTCGCAGTTCAGGTTCGGCTAATTGAGCCGGCAGATATTCTTGAACGATTTGAATTTCCTTATGGAGGGTGTCTGCCAGATCCTTACGGCCCGCCTTTTCAAACTCGACAATTGAATCAGCTCTTTGTTTGGCTTCCTTCGCTAAGACTTCAATGACCTCTTGATCACTTAACTGATGTCCGCGCGCTATTTCCAGATTCATAACTGCCGCTTTGGCTAAACGGATTACGGATAATCGGAGAGTATCCTTACTTTTCATGGCAGTTTTTAAATCTTCTTGCAACTTTTCTTTTAGGGTCACTTCAAATTCCTCCTCCCAGAGATTAACATAAAAGCATTTCTAGAAGGGATGGGGATTTCCTGCAAAATTTTTGGCAGATATCTTTTGAATGTTTCATTATTGAGCAAAAAAGTGCTTTCCTATTTTTTGAATAATGCGGCGCGTCCACACATAAGACGTGGGAGATTCTACTTTGGCCGGATTATAGAAAAAAAGGGCGCCGCCTGAAGGATCCCATCCGCCCAGAGCTGCCCTGGCGGCTTGACGGGCTGATTCAGTGGGAGGATAATTGATTTGCCCATTACTTACCGATTCGAAAGCATGGGGTTGATAAATCACTCCAGCTATGGTTTTGGGAAATTTAGTATTTTGAATACGGTTTAAAATGACAGCCCCGACTGCAACTTGTCCTAGATAAGGTTCAGCACCCGCTTCAGCCTGAATAATTCTAGCCAGTAAATCCCCACTGCCTCTAAAATTAATCCTTTTCGGGGCGGCTGAGGTTTTTCGCCAAACTGAAAAAGTCCCCAATACAATCCCAATGATAACAATTATAATGAGCCATATGCGTGCATTTTTCAATTTGTTCCACTTCCTCTGATGTTTTTTTTATTATTCCATCATTGGAAATAGAAAATACGGGAACTTAAAATGTCAGTCCGGGATACTAAATCGTTTTTTCGGTATTCAATTTTTCCAATATTTTCTTGAGGGTATTCTCCGTCGGCATTATGACCATTTGTATTCGGATTTCCAAATTGGGTATCAGGTATTCAAAATGGATTAATAAACTTTCCAATGAATATACTTTGGCTGAGTAAGTTAAGGCTCGATCCATTTCGTTAACACGGGCAGGTGGAGTAAACCACCATTTCAATGAGGTTTTTTCGGTTAAGGTTCGCCAAAAAGAGTTGGATAAAATATTTACTAATTCGGCTAAAAAGGAAATTTCAACTCGGTTAATGTCTTTTAATGTTTTGATATGCCGGTGCTCACTAATTTTATCTACGAAAAAAATAGCGTCGGATTCGCGGAAAAAAGTATAAATTTCTCCGCTGATTTTTCCGGAGAACCGCATATCGTAGCCTAAGTGATTGGAATAAAATAATTTGATGT
>DNPQ01000447.1:13272-16054 GCA_003501335.1 Bacillota bacterium | reverse complement strand
CGGACAACCTTTTCAAATTCTTCCGAAGTTAACGCCGAACATTGGGTCCTGTTTTGATTACCATCGGGGGAACAGTAGATACATTTCAAATTACATTCCTGCGTAATGGAAATCCGCAGATACTCAATTTCTCTTCCATACTGATCTTCCATAGGAGAAACCTCCGTACGCCCCTATTTTGCCTTCAATATTCGGGAAGACAAGTCCGTTTCCAAACTTACCCTTTCAGTCCCGAATCCATCACATCGTATTGGGCTGTAAAACTCAGAGTTTATCATAAGTAGATAGAACTTATCATTAGTATACGATGAAATCAAGTATCACTTCTAACCATTTTTTTAAAAAAATAGTCCCAATTTAAATATCTGGGATGAATTCAATTTAACCTCCTTGCAAAGAAAATGTCTAATCCGGCACCCTCTCTGAATTTACCATTCCACTTCCATTTGAGTTTTAATAAATTTGTTATATAATATTAACGTTATAAATACATAAGAGGTGCAACATGCTCACTGATTTTAGTAAGGACCTGGAACTAGTTGATCGTTTAGAAACCGATTATTTAAAAATATTCTACTATGATTTTTCTCAAAAATTCAGCGGCATTTATAAGTCCTATGAATATAATAGACTTTGTACAATTATTGAAGGTGAAAAACATCTTACGGTCAATAAGAATGATCAATTTACGTATAATCAAAATCAATTTTTATTACTTCCTCCTGATTCTCAGGTCCATATGACTATTGACGTTCCAACCAGGGCTCTGGTTTTTGAACTCAATAACGACTTAATTAAAAATGTTAGTGAAAAAATCTGTATGCAATATGAGATTGATGGTGAGTTGTTGGCCAAAGATCGCCTGTTTGTAGAAAAAGACACTTTGGAGATTAAGGAAAGTTTAACTAAATTTACCAGTACAATAGCAAAATCCGATAAAAACATTGACTTTTTATTGGATTTGTATGCCCAGGAATTAGTTTATAATTTGATTCAAATTAAAGGCGCCTACCAAGTTCTTAACCTGGAATTTGATCATCCCATTTATCAAGCGGTAAAATATATGAAGGACCACTATATGCAGCCGATCAGCATTAACCAAATCTCTTCAGAGCTAAAAATGTCCGAGGCCAAGTTTTGTCAGTATTTTAAAAAAATAACCGGAGTTGCTCCCAAGGAATATTTAACGAATCTTAAGTTATCCAAGGCGAAAGATATGATTAAGTTTACCAATGTGACTGAAGTTGCTTTGGACTTGGGTTATGAGAATATTTCCCATTTTATTGCTCTTTTTAAAAATAAGTATGGCATTACTCCCAAACAATACAAACTCCAGTATGAATTGAAATCGCAATATAACCAATTATCATATATGGAACGGAAACAACTTAATAATTAGGAGGCCATTGAATGATTAAAGCCGGGATTTTAACAGCCAGTGATAAAGGACATGCCGGTGAAAGAGTTGATGAGAGCGGTCAAGTCATCGCGAAACTGCTCCGCGGAATCGATGCCGAAATTGTTGATTATCTCATCGTACCCGACGAGCGCAACCTGATAGCCGCAAATTTGAAACGCATGACTGATGAGCTGGAGCTTGACTTAATCCTTACCACCGGCGGGACCGGGTTTTCTCCTCGGGACATTACCCCCGAGGCGACATTGGATATCATTGACCGCCAGGTCCCGGGAATTCCTGAGGCCATGCGCGCCAAAAGCTTGCAAATAACCCCCCGGGCCATGCTTTCTAGAAGCGTTGCGGGCATCCGCAAACAAACGCTAATCATTAATCTTCCCGGCAGTCCCAAAGGGGTACAGGAGAGCCTAGAGGTAATCCTGCCTGTTCTTCCCCATGCTATCCAGATTTTAAAAGGTCAAGCCGGTGAATGCGCCCGTATCAATATATAATTATCCTTTAAAAGTTTGCTTTTTTTAGCAAACTTCGCGGATAATTTTAAATTGCGGCTTGCCGCAATATGGAATAAGTAATTTATGAATGTAAATTATTAACATTGGGGGAGAGTCCGGGGCTGTCCCAAAAGTAAATTTTACGAAAAAAATATACCCTATATAGGTCTTACATTGGGGCCGGGGACAATGGGGCCGAAAAAATAAAAGGCCCTTATAAAATTACTTTTATTCTTTCATTCATTCATAAAAAATCACCCCATATGCCAACATATCCTACCCTAACCAACGACCAGGATTTTTAGGATTCATCGCCTTTTTTCAAAGACGCCGGATTAACCGGATTAAACCCTAAAAAATCTGCCTTCGTCCCATGGAAATTACTTTCTACCATGGGGTCATATGGGAGGATATGTGGGGTAAAAAAATATAAGAAACATCCTTTTCATTTTTTACGCTCTCATCCCCCTCATGCCCCTCATAACCATTTCTAGCAGGGATTTTAAGCTTTTTCCCCAAAACAGAAATTCCGGAAATGTGCCATTTATCTGCGGGAAAAAACAATGAGGGGAATGAGGGGCAAAAGGGCCAAAAAAAATGAAGCCATCCATTGACTTCATCCAAGCCTCAGATCCATTCTCCCAACCACTGGGAAGGTCCTCCCAATCATTCGGAAGATTTTCCCGACCAGCGGATCGATTCCCCCAATCACCGGGAAGGTCCTCCCAATCGCTCGGAAGATTTTCCCGAGCAGCGGATCGATTCCCCTAATCACCGGGAAGGTCTTCCCAATCGCTCGGAAGATTTTCCCGACCAGCGGATCGATTCCCCCAATCACCGGGAAGGTCTTCCCAATCGCTCGGAAGATTTTCCC
>DNPQ01000447.1:6501-13006 GCA_003501335.1 Bacillota bacterium | reverse complement strand
ATTTTCCCGAGCAGCGGATCGATTCTCTGGACGGCAGTGAAAATTTTTTCCAAAAAAACAAACGCCACGTTAAGCATTTTTGAGTCTAACCTGTGCGCCATTCCTCTTTCGTACCCTTTCGTGTCTTTTGTGGTTAATAATCTTTCTCTTGCTTGTTTTTCCTAAATCAGCGCTTTCATATTGTCGTGATCATTCCAAAGATCTGACGTAATATTTCAGCATTACATTTGGATAAAAATCCGGGTAGGGAGGAATTTCTATCATCAACCCACAGTGCGGCTTTTCCTCTACGGAGCATGGCAATATTCTCACCGAAGAACAGCAATGGGCCAAGCTGCGCTTTATCAAGGAGATGGCCAGCGAAATCCGGAAGTGAGCCACCATCATTTCGAGCTATGACTACCAATGCATGCATTAAATGATATTCCAGTAAATGGAATTCCTGATTTTCTTTACAATAGGCCTAACGCCAAGTCAAGAATAATACAATGAATACCAGTTAGCATCCGGTAAACCATCCCGCCGGAGTTTGCCTTTTTACGGCTAATACGTAAAACTCCAGGAGGAACCTACATTGAATGAAATTTTCGTCCGCCCAGTAAAAGGAGAAAAATTGATGATTCCCTGGAGCAAAAACAATCGGGCCTGTACCACCACATGGAGCACCCTACTGATATTGGATCAAATCAGTGCCCCCTTCGTCGATTCCAGCGTCATCAAAATGCAGGAATTTACTTTTTGGAATCACGCCAGCAGTTCCGACATGCGCAGGATACTCGCCACTACCTTAGCCATTCAAATGGATAATATTTTTATCATGATTCGGGGGGCCCAATATGAAACGGGTATTACCAAAGAAACAGTCACCAGCGGCATTGCCGGCCTTCTAACCGATGGGGACAAAACGGTAAATGACTTAGCAGACTTGAACGATAGTAACTATGTATTTTGGACCGGAGACAATACCCATGAGAATTAAATTATTGCTACTCGTCAGCACTTTGCTGGCCTTGATAGCAACTCCGGCATGGGCCGACGAACCGAGAACTTCCATCAACCTGGCGGACCTCACAGCATCAGCCGGTATCCCCGCAGCCGTTATGAACCAGGCGCTGGAACAACCCCTGACCATTAACAAGGAATTGCAAAGCGTCTTAACCCCCGATTCCGCATGGAAATTTTTAAAAGATCTCAATTTACAGCTATCAACATTTACGACCAGCGATGGTATTCAGTCCCTGGGCTTACGTTATACTCTGTCGAAAGATGTCAACCACCTTTACTTCACCCATAATGATTCCCTTCAAACCGGGATCAGTTATTCCCTTGATTTGGACGGCAATGTTGCTTTCGAGGAAAATATAAACCCCGATAATTTTCTAAACAGCAACTTCTCAGTCCATTATTTTCGCTCCCAAGGCGGTGTTATCAAAACAACGGACGATTTCTATACCAAGTTGAATCAGTTGGAAGATAAAATAGCCGCCATCGACGATCAAAACCAGCTCCTGGCCAGTCCCGAATTGAAAGTTTTTGCAACGGCGCTGCGCAGCCAGCTGTCGGATCAATATTATATCGACTTCTCGGCCATCGGCGGTTTGGAATCCAACCAGTCTTTTACGGAAAAGCAGTTTTATTACGGGGTTCAGTTGGGCCTGGACCTCAAGGCCTGGAATCCCCAGTCCAACCTGGCCAAATATAATATTTTTGATTGGCCTTTCGCCTTGATCCGGTTTTTATCCGATAATGACAGTACTTTTTCGCCACGCGGCTCTGCAATACCGGCTGTTTTATTCGGACTGGACATGGTCGATCCGTTGACCGGGGTCGTCAAAAAGCTGCATGAAGATGACTCATTTTTCACTCGTCTCAGAGCAGAGACCTCTTTTCGGACCCCGCTCTCATTAAGAAATTCAATTTTCTTTGAGGCCTCCTATCGCTATTATTGGGAGCCCGGCGCTTCGGATCTTGTTCAACAAAACGACATGGATAAGTTCGGGTATTTTGCCGCAGCCATCACCATGCCAACCGGGATCTTCGCCAGTTACACAACAGGGAAACTTCCGTCGGACTTAGAAAGTGATAGAGTCTATGAACTTGGTTTTAAACTGAATTTGTAGGAGCCGCGGAGGCTATGTTAGGTAACCCATTGCAAATCGAAAAGCCGACAGTGCTGGGCCTCTTAATTCCTGGCTACTTAGTAAATACTTTTATCCTGAATTCTTAGGCTTTCTTGCAAGCCTCCGTTAACATCCAGCCCAGCAAATTTTCATTCTTTCGATTATCTCATTAAGCCTAGGCTAAACGTGCTAGCCGAAGTGGATGACTCCTTAAGAAGCCAACCTACGAATTCCCGCTATGAAAACACGAAAACTATTTGAACGGGTATTTTCCGGATTAAGATAAGGGCCAATTGCACGGGAGCCGCTTACTTTTTGATAAGATGGAGCAATTCGCTGAAGTTCATTTGCAGGGTTTGGTACAATATCGGGTCGCCGAAAAAGATGCTTGTCCTGAAAATTAGTGAGCCGAGGAATATTTAGCCCTTTTTCTACCGCGGCAAGGTCAGCTAAATACCAACTCTCCAACTCATAACAAGCGATCCGAATTAATGTATCGGGTCGACTAGCCTCCATACATTGATTCCTAAGTTTTGTTTTCAATGCAATACAATCTGCAGAATCTTTATCCCGTAATATGACAAATCTGGCATCAGGATTGAGATATCCTTGCATTCTTTTAATAATACGTTTTTCCAGATCTTGTTTTCCTTCAAAAACAATTTTTCGATAAACTACTTCTTCTGGGAGAATCCTCGGCAATAGCCCATCTAACATTGCTGACGCAGAGGGTTCTTCCAAAAAGAAAACCAACTCCTTCATTGGGGATCTGCCCCCTTAAAAAACCCTTCTTTCCATAGATATCCCATTTGATCGCCAGCTTCCATATATGCTTTTATTTGGGGATCATCCATGGCTCTATTAATTTGAGTATAACCATTTTCTTTAACCAACCAAAATACTTCTTCTAAACGCGCCGCATTCAGCAAATCAGGTGAATGTGTAGACACCATCACTTGACCGCCCCGTCTGGCATAATCCCGGAACTCTTCTACAAGTTCCCATAGTATTTTAGGATAAAGCTGATTCTCAGGTTCTTCAATGCATAACAAAGGATGCGGCTCTGGGTCATGAAGTAGCACAAGATAGGTAAACATTTTAATAGTACCATCCGATACATAACGGTCAATGAAAGGATCCTTAAATGAACCATCCCGGAATTTAAGCAATAACTTCCCATCCGGAGTTGGTTCGGGTATTATATCTCCAATTCCCGGTACCCGATGTTTCATTTTTTCTAAGACAAGTTTAAAAATATCTGGATAATTGTCATACAGATTTTTAGCTACTACTTGTAAATTATCACCGGTAATCGATAAATGCTCTGAAAAACTTGCTGCATCTTTACTACCCCGCGCCATGTCGATGTGAAAATCAGAAACATGCCATCCTTCTATAAGTTGCCGAAAAGCATTGGCTGCTTTAAAACGTTGAAACTGGCCAAGCCCTTTAACAGCCAAGATATCAGCTCGTTCTAACGTTTGGTATTCCCGTTTTAAGTCTTCATCAGTTTTATCAAAATCTTCTTCATTATTAATTGCATACCCTTGTCCTAACCGAAAATCAAGGAAATGAAAAGGAGACCCTGATGCACCCCGTTTATACCGAAGAATCTCCCGTTTAATACAAGGTTTACCTTTATCACCCGCTTCGAGTCCTAATTCTAAGCGATACGTAACCAGTCGTTCTTTCCCCGTTATTTGCATTCGATATTGAATTTCAATAATAATATCATGACCAATTTGACCTCTAGATATCAACTCCCCATAACCGCCCCGACTCTGCAATGCATGTGTTACATTATAGGTCAAACAATCTTTCAAAAAACCAAATACATCGAAAAGTGTACTTTTGCCACTACCGTTAGCTCCTACATTAATCGTTAAGGAAGGCGCATTTTGAATATCGATATCTTTTAAAGCTTTAAAATTTTGGACTCGAATTGCTTCTATTTTCATTATGGTCCTCCCATATCCTAATTCCTGCAATACAAAACATTTATTTTCTATAAACCTACAATAATTTTTATTATACTATACCCATCCAAATGTTGCCAAGTACAAAGAAACTAAGAATAGGAGTCCATAAAACTCAGAAGGCTAAAAGCTATGCTTCCAGCCTTCCGAATCCCGTCTTCCAATACCGATGATTATTCCACCTTAAAAACTAACCCCTTCTCCTTTTCATAATCCACCTTGATTTTCTGACCCTCCCTGACTTCACCCTGCAAAATTAGTTTACCCAGCGCCGTTTCCAGTTCTTTTTGAATCACCCGCTTTAAGGGCCTGGCCCCATAGGTTGGTTCATAACCGACATGGACCAAATGGGCTTTGGCCGCATCGGTCAATTCCAGGCTCAAATGGCGGTCCGCCAGACGGCGTCTGACGATATCCAGATGAATCTCGACAATCTCTTTGAGATGTTCCTCGGAGAGCGCGTGGAAGACGATGACTTCATCCACCCGGTTTAAAAACTCCGGCCGGAAGTGATGACGCATCTCTTCCAATACCGTACTCTTGATTTGTTCATAAGATTCGCCGGCAAATGAACCTTTATAGTCCAAAATCCGGTCGCTGCCAATATTCGAGGTCATGATGACGATAGTATTTTTAAAATCCACCGTCCGGCCCTGGCCATCGGTGAGACGGCCGTCATCCAGGATTTGCAGCATCAGGTTGAAAACATCATAATGAGCTTTTTCGATCTCATCAAACAAAATAACCGCATAGGGGCGGCGGCGTACCGCTTCAGTCAGTTGGCCCCCTTCCTCATAACCCACATAACCGGGAGGCGCACCAATCAGGCGGGCCACGGTGTGTTTCTCCTGATACTCCGACATGTCAATGCGAATCATCGTATTTGGATCATCAAAGAGAAATTGGGCCAACGTCCGCGCCAATTCCGTCTTACCGACTCCGGTGGGTCCCAGAAAAATAAAGGAACCAATCGGCCGGTTGGGATCCTTGAGGCCCGAACGGGCCCTAAGAACTGCTTCCGACACGGCAGTCACCGCTTCGTCCTGCCCGACGACCCGCTTATGAAGTTCATCTTCTAAATGCAGAAGCTTTTGAACCTCTCCTTCCAGCAGTTTGGTGATGGGAATCCCGGTCCAACGGCTCACCACATCGGCGATATCTTCCTCATCGACGACCTCCTTGATTAGCCTGGAGGCGCCTTGCTTTTTGGATAATAATTCTTCTTCCGCCTTCAGTTTCTTTTCCAAAGAGATTAATTGGCCGTATTTCAGCTCGGCAGCCCGATTCAGGTCATATTGCAATTCGGCCTGTTCGATGTCGGCTTTGGTGGTTTCAATATCCTTCCTTAATTGGCGCAATCTTTGCACGCCTTGTTTCTCGGCTTGCCAACGCACTTTCAGGGCATCCGATTCCGATTTAAGGTCGGCCAACTCTTTTTCCAGCTTTTCCAAGCGTTCCTTGGAGGGCAAATCGGTTTCCTTTTTCAAGGCTTCCCGCTCAATCTCAAGCTGCATCACCCGGCGCAACTGTTCATCCAACTCCGTCGGCATCGAGTCGATTTCGGTCCGCAGTTTGGCGGCTGCTTCATCCACCAGGTCAATAGCCTTATCGGGTAAAAAGCGATCGGAAATATAACGGTTGGAAAGAACCGCCGCCGCGACGAGCGCTGCATCCTTAATTCTGACCCCATGATGATTTTCGTAGCGCTCATTTAAACCCCGCAAAATAGAAATCGTGTCTTCCACCGAAGGCTGATCGACCAAAACCGTTTGAAAACGGCGTTCCAGGGCCGCATCTTTCTCAATATGCTTATGATATTCATCCAAGGTGGTCGCTCCGATGCAATGCAGTTCGCCCCGGGCCAGCATCGGTTTTAACAGGTTCCCGGCATCCATGGCCCCTTCCACTTTTCCAGCGCCGACGACGGTATGTAATTCATCAATAAACAACACAATATTGCCGTCCGATTCTTGGACTTCCTTTAGGACAGCCTTGAGCCGTTCTTCAAATTCGCCCCGGTATTTGGCTCCGGCGATTAAGGAGCCCATATCCAGGGAAACCACCCGTTTATTCTTAAGACTATCCGGCACATCACCACGGATGATCCGTTGGGCCAGTCCTTCAACGATGGCAGTTTTACCGACTCCCGGTTCTCCGATGAGAACCGGATTATTTTTAGTGCGGCGCGACAAGACCTGGACGACCCGGCGAATCTCATCATCCCTGCCGATCACCGGATCCAATTTGCCCTGGCTGGCATACTTCGTCAGATCGCGGCCGTAACGCTCCAAAGCTTCATAAGTAGCTTCCGGATTGGCTGAGGTTACTCTTTGGCCGCCGCGAACCTCTTTTAAAACTTTCGCTACAATATCCCGGTTTAAACGAAACTCCTTGAAGAGCCGGCCGGTA
>DNPQ01000447.1:2765-6155 GCA_003501335.1 Bacillota bacterium | reverse complement strand
TCGGCTTGCGCCAATAACCGATTTAAACGGCCGGTGATATAGACTTGTTCAGAGTAAGCGGAAGATCCATTGACAGTAACTCTCGGTAAGCGGTCCAGTTCACTGTGAATTCTTTTTAAAAGGTCACCGGGACTTCCACCGGCCTTCTCAATGATTCCACCAGCCAAACCGTTCTCCTGTTCCAGTAAAGCGGCCAGGAGATGTTCCACATCAACTTGTTGATGTCCCAGGCGCACCGCCATCCGCTGGGCGGTCCCCAGAGCTTCTTGCACTTTTTCCGTCATGCGATTGACATCCATGATAAAAACCTCCGTTTCCTTTGGCTATCGCGCCAAGATCAACTGTAAGCTACTGGCTTTTAGCTATCAGCCAAAAACTTTCATTGCCTCACTTCCGCGCAGATATCCTAAAAGCTGAAAGCCAACAGCACCTTAAATGCCTGCCCTCACTTTCAGCCATTCCACTTCTTGCTGCAGTTCCTGTATTTTGCCGGTCAGGTCGAGAATAATGGCGATTCCCGGCAAATTAACGCCCATATCGTTTCGTAAACGCTGAATAGTTTTCAAACGGGGAATGGATTCATCTGCAAAAAACAATTGATTCCCGATTTTCTTCGCCGGTTCCAAAAGTCCATATTCCACAAAACATTCCACCAGCTGTGGATGAACATCGGCGGCCAGCGCCAAATCTTCTAAGTCCCATAACCGGTGCCATGGATTGCTGATTATAATTTCATAGTGGTCCATTATTATCGGCCTCCCGCAAAAGATTGCCTTGGATTGAAACGAGTTTCCGATGCCAGGCGGGAAAATAACTCTTTTTCCTTGGCCGTCGGCATCGTGGGCACCACTATTTTCAGTTTAACATATTGATTGCCTCGGACGCCATTCCGGGTTCGTAAACCCTGCCCCTTGAGACGAAACCTCTGGCCTGCCTGGGAACCCGGGGGAACTGTCATCTCCACCGAACCGTCCAAAGTCGGTACTTGCACCTTGGCTCCCAGTACCGCCTCCCAAGGAGATAAGGGCAGCTCAATTTGGATATCATCCTCGGATATCAATATAAATAAAGGATCCGGCTGCAATTTAACTTTCAAAAACAAGTCGCCCGCCGCTGCCCGGCCGCCACCCGGCCCTCCCAACCCGGCCAGCCTGATTACGGTGCCATTTCTGACTCCCTGAGGAATATTCACTTCAACCTGCTTATTGCGAATAGAAAATAAATGAGCTCCTCCCCGGTGAGCCTGGAGCAAGGTTAACGGCAATTCCGCCTCGATGTCCCGGCCCTTTACTGCAAATCCGGTTCCGGTTTGGCGCACTCCGCCCCCTCCAAAAAGCATATTGAAAAAATCGCTAAAATCATAGCCAGCGCCGCCATGACCGAAAATATCCCCGATATCCTCATAGGAAACATGCCCATTCTCCCAACCGGGCGGGGGTGTAAAATCGCTGCCTTCCTGATAATTGGAACCCATCCGATCATAGCGTTTGCGTTTTTCGGGGTCGGACAACACCGCATTGGCTTCGTTAATCTCTTTAAACTTCTCTTCTGCCGCCTTATCACCCGGATTGACATCAGGATGATATTTACGGGCCAAACGGCGGTACGCCTTTTTAATCTCATCTTCGCTGGCAGTTTTGGATACGCCTAAAATCTCATAATAATCACGAAATTTAACCGCCATCTTCGATCACCTCATTTGATAGCGCAAAATGATTTCACTGCATCGATTTTGAGTCTCCGCTAGAAATCGTAAAATCATTCGCTAGGCACTAACGATCCTAATCTCTATTTTACTCTTTCATGCTAACGAATTGAAGTCTTCCCAAAGTATCTTTGCCATTAGCCGGGATCCATTGGTCAGGGAAGGGCAAACCGTAAACCCGTTCGTTTTCCCTCATCAGGGGGTTTCCCGGTAATCGGCATCGATGACGTCATCACCGCCCGTTTGATGAAAACCACGATAATCGTTTGAGCTATGGTCTGGTTGACTCTTTGTTTCATGAACCGTGGCGGTAATACCATGGGTCAATTGCTGTAAATCGCTGGTCAACTGCCGTAATCTATTGACGTCACTAGAATTTTCTTTGACCAGTTGCCGTACTTCACGAATAAGGCTCTCAGCCCGGGCCGATTCATTGGCAGGCACCTGGGAACCATACTCTTTCAGTTGTTGTTCCAGTTGATAAGCCGCTGTATCAGCCTGGTTACGGATCTCCACCGTTTCGCGGCTTTTCCGATCAGTTTCGGCATTCGACTGCGCTTCTTTAAGCATCCGGTCGATTTCATCCTGACCGAGCTGCGTCGAGCCGCTGATCGTCACTCTCTGCTCCTTGGCTGTATCTTTATCCCGGGCCGTCACCGTTAATATTCCATTGGCATCAATATCAAAAGTGACTTCAATCTGCGGTACACCCCGGGGTGCCCTGCGGATGCCTTCCAATCTAAAATGGCCTAAAGTACGGTTATCGGAAGCCATCTCCCGCTCGCCTTGAAGGATGTGAACATCCACCGCCGCTTGATCATCTTCGGCCGTGGAGAACAATTCCGTGCGGCGCACCGGTATGGTTGTGTTCCGTTCGACCAGTTTCGTCATGACGCTTCCGATTGTTTCCAGCCCCAGTGAAAGCGGTGTCACATCCAGTAAAACGACATCCTTGACTTCTCCGGCTAAGATCCCGGCTTGAATCGCCGCTCCTACACCCACGACTTCATCGGGATTAACCGATTGATTGGGAGCTTTACCGCCGGTTAATTTACGGACCAACGCCTGGACGGCGGTAATCCGGGTAGAGCCTCCCACCAAAATCACTTCATCAATGTCTTTTTCACTTAATTTGGCATCACCAAGGGCTTGTTTGACCGGACCAGAGCAGCGGTTCACCAAATCAGCGGTTAATTGGTCAAATTTGGCCCGGGTTAAACGTACCTCCAAATGTTTAGGTCCGGAGGCGTCGGCCGTAATGAACGGTAAAGAAATCGTCGTCTCCATAACGCTGGAAAGTTCAATTTTAGCTTTTTCTGCGGCTTCCGTCAGCCTTTGGAAGGATTGTCTGTCCCGCCGCAGGTCGATTCCTTGAGTCCGCTGAAACTCTTCCGCCAGAAAGTCAACAATCCTTTTGTCAAAATCATCACCGCCCAGATGGGTATCGCCGGAAGTCGATTTCACTTCAAAAACTCCATCACCGACTTCCAAGATAGAAACATCAAAGGTTCCACCACCCAGATCAAAGACCATGATGGTTTCGTTCTTCTTTTTGTCCAGTCCGTAAGCAAGGGCGGCAGCCGTCGGTTCATTGATAATTCGCAATACTTTCAACCCTGCTATTTGTCCGGCATCCTTTGTTGCCTGGCGTTGCGCATCATTGAAATAGGCGGGAACCGTAATGA
>DNPQ01000447.1:0-2423 GCA_003501335.1 Bacillota bacterium | reverse complement strand
GGAGTACCTGTGCAGAAATCTCCTCGGGAGCATAATGTTTGCCGCTAATTTCAAATTTTACAGCATCATTCTGACCGGCAACGACCTTATAAGGAACATTTTTAATTTCCGAAGCCACTTCTGAGAAACGGCGTCCAATAAACCGTTTGGCTGAATAAATAGTGTTTTCAGGATTAAGGACTGCCTGACGCTTGGCGAGCTGTCCTATCATTCGCTCCCCATTTTTGCTGAAACCGACCACCGATGGAGTATAACGACCACCGTCTGTATTTATAATAACAGTCGGCTGTCCTCCTTCCATCACCGCTACCACTGAATTTGTGGTCCCCAGATCAATCCCAACTGCTTTTGTCATTTTCCGATTCCTCCTTTTACACCTAATATGCTCTAGCCCCATAAAGGCTATTCCCTACCCTATTATCGTGGAAGCTTTCGGTGTATTACTTTGGGTTCATAAATGGTCATCGATTTATTTCTTAATGTCATCAACTATTAATCACCCGAAATCGTCTGACCAATATTGACCTTTCATACTATATATCGTAAAACTTGCCAATTAGTTCCCGAAATTTCTAAAAAATCTTTCCAAACAGAGACCGCTAATAAATGAATGTTTCTGCCATACCGGCTTCAACAAATGCCGAAATCCCGTTACCTTAAATCAAAAATGGAATTAAATATTAATAACTCCTTATGCTGCCACTTGAAAAAATTTAATGAAAGAAAATTGAGGGGTTTAAAAGGAGGAACCAATGGTTTCAATGAAAATTTCAATTTCATTTCATTCCGCCATGGATTTCAAGACCAAAATTAAATTAGAGTGCGACGGCCCGGAAAACGTCTTACCCTTTGAGAATTTAACTGTAGAGGCGCTGCCGGCGGAAACGGAAAATACCAATCTGCGGCTGCAACTGACCAATAACGTTTTTTCGGAAAAAAAGCAACTTGAAGCACTTTCTGAACCCTGTCCAGTGAAAAAAGCATGGTGGCAAAGATGTTTTAAGGTAGGACGTTTCCATAAAAATTCAGCCATCGTCCCGTTCCAGAAAGTCACAGAAGGTCAAGATTAAAAATCCCGACCCTTTTCAACCTTAAATCAAAAAAGCTGTCTAAAAAGTATTTGGAATTTACTTTTTGGGACAGCTTTTTTCGTTCATTGAACATTTTTTGATGTTATTTTGATGTTATTTGGTAAGATTTCTAGTCAGCTTAATTCCAAATAAAAATGCATTCAGCAGGTTTGGATCTTCCTGCAAATGTTCCATATACAACTCATCTTTTTCATAAGCTGCTTTACAAGCAAATACCGCAATCGGGCCTTTACCCAGCAACCGTTTGAAAGAGGCGAAACAAATTCGGGTATTCAAAGCGCCCCAAAAATAATTTTTGTAAGTGATAAATACTGCATACTCTTTGATATCTTGGTGATTTTTAATGAATTCAACCATCTTCCTGGAGGGACGGTTTCCCGATTCCCGGCAGCCAAAGATAACCAAATCATAGGAACTTACACTGGTAATATCATCGATTTTCCGGATACCGACTTTCAGGCAGTTAGAGATTTCTTCCGCCACTCTTTCGGTATTACCGGTTTCTGAGTCATAAGCGATCAGAATTTTCTGGGTGATGGCTCTATATTTCTCTTCATTGAGCCACTGGGTTTTCATCGTTTCTTTGGCGATTCCGATTAAACGGTTCAATACAGTCCACTGCCCCAAAAGGATAAATAATATCATGCAAACTTCGAGTGCTGTCATTCCGAAAAGCAGGGTTGAAATCCCCCGGATGAGCATCCAATATTGGACCAGCGTAAAAAGCATCAGCAAGATCAAACGCGGTACCTTTCGAAGTGGACCTTGATTTTGCCAGTCGAATCCCACCGCTTTACCAAGCAACCCGGTATAACTAATCAAGGCCACCGAGGCCATCCCCAGCAGGCTAAAAGTTGGACGGCATAGTGGCGAGATACCGATTCCCACCAGCATAATCAGGTCCGAATAACGATCAGGCAAAATATTGATAATTTTGTTTTTGATTGAAGATGCATTTTTTTCAAAAACAAGGTCATCATCAATTTTATTTACAATAATCCGGATCAAAATCAAAAAAGCGGCCCATAACAGAAACAAATGATCACGAACTGCGTAATAATAAGAGAACGCAACGCCTACACTGACGACAGTTGCCAAATAGCTAAGCCAATCGGGAGTAATTCTAAAACGCTGATTGGATGAGTACGGGTGGGAACGTAAAGGTTTTTCCATTGGGCCCTCCAGTAATACTTCTTTGTTATTCTTTATTTCTATCGGCCAAAAGAACTTTTCAGTTTACGGGTATTTCGTCGGAGGACTGATTTATGAATTATTTTAAAAAATGAATTAGCGCTACTTACACTCTTCGTCCCACTTCCGCATTCACTCACT
>DNPQ01000310.1:3054-6542 GCA_003501335.1 Bacillota bacterium | reverse complement strand
GAACTTGGGTACCATCCCCTGGGACTGATATTGCCATTGTCACGGTTGGCCTGCAGGTACAACTTTCTTACGTAGGCCAGTTTGATCCCGTTGTGATTCATCTGAAAAACCAAAAAATCGCCGAATTGTTGAAAAATAAGGTTTATGTCGATCAAATCATGTTTCCCGATGAGATGGCATCCCGGGGCTTAAAACCCGGCTTTGCCGATCTGATTATATCTCCGAAACCACCCTATCACTTTCATCTCCCCAATACCAAATTAAAGGTGGCCAGGGGACAACACGATAGTTTAGCTGAAGAAGCACAGCATATTGCGGCTTTTATGTGGGGCAAGGATATTAAAAAAGGCTTTCTCTGTACGGATATTATTCATAATTATGATTTTACTCCTACCATGGCCAGACTGCTGGGAATCAATGCCCCGCTTGATGCCACCGGGAAGGTTTTGTATACAGTATTCGAGGATATTTCACCTTCTCAGGACTATACGGTTCAATTTGATGATGAAGAGGCAATTGCCAGTGAGAATACCGAAAAAATCTGGGATGAAGAAGCTTCGGGCAGGACGGTGACCAGTTTATACAATCGTTCAGCGTGGCTGGAATTTGACAATCTACCGGCGGCGGAAAAAATCGTAGTAAAATATGCAGCGGCAGATGATGGAAAATTGTCACTATACGTCAATAATCAGTTCGTACGGGACATTTTCTTTCCTGCAATCGATGAGGGCATAGGGAAATATGATTACAAAAGGATCAATCTTGCCTTGAACAAGGGGGATACGCTGAGACTTGTCAATGAATCCTCTCATGATGCCGGTATATGGATTGACAATATTGTTTTATTCACGAATGATAAAAATGAAGCAGTAACTGAAAATGGGGGGACTGATTTTCTATTGAACCCTCAATAATTGTAATCTATTATTTTAATTCATCTATAGGACATCGACAACTGATTATCAGATAGAACCCGAACGGGTTCCAGTCGGTTTGGGCAACCGGGAGCGGACCGACTGCCGGACCATGGTCGCTTGTTTTTCGGCCTACTGCAACAGCTGCTGCTGTTTGACGGTAGCCGCCTTACTTGCTGCGATATTGGCGTTGCGCTCATCCTGGAGCTGGACCAGCTCATCGTAAATCTTGGATAATCCGTCGGTAAATTCCGGGATAACCAGCGGCCCGGGCTTGCAATGCCGCCCACCCAATAATGAAGGCTAAAAGCACACTTTTTTTGCGTTGTTTACCGAATGATTCAGTATGTTCACCGAACGATTGCACATGCAAACGGAACGACTCAGTATGTTCACCGAACGACTGCGCATGCATACGGAACGACTACGTATATGCAGTAATAGATCGCTTTAAAAAAGTCAGGCAGCAGAATTGGCTAAGAAAGGTTTAATCCGCCTAATCGGTTACTCGAAATGGTCGGTCGAAATTTAATCCTGAGAATCATGGTATTTTTTTGGTCCTCATCCCCCTCACCCGCATTACCATTATTGATTTTTTTTCGCAGCTAAATAGCATATTTCAAAGATTTATGTTTTTAGGAAGAAGCTTAAAGTCCCTGCTAGAAATGTTTATGAGGGGCAGGAGGGGGATGAGGGCATAAAAATAAAAAGGATGGTTTGAAATTTTTTAAAGCAAGGTTTCTTTATTTTTTAGCCAACATGAGCCACATACCCAACATGATTTTTTAAAATACCTGGTAGAAACGTTTATGTGGGGCAGGTTGGGCAAGTGGGGGAAAAAATAAAAAGGGTGGGAAAAAGTTTTTGATTCCGGTAGAAAGCGATAAAGGCTCTCATCCTTAGGACGGATTCGAAGTTGCCTGCCTTCTCCCACGCTACCGTATTCCAAAAGTGGATGATGGCATTGACTGTCAGAACTGCAGAATGAACGGAATAAAGAAATTGATGAGGGCGATGAGGCGGAGGGGGGCGTTTAAAAATGAAAGGCGAGGGTTGGGTATTGTCTTAGGTAATTTTTTTAGGTCGAGATCACGGGTTGAAAACCTATGGCTCCGGAAAAACATGCCGGTTGAAACCGGCAGATTAACGGAATTGGGGGATGAATTGATATCCGGAAAAGTCCTGTTTTTCTTTCTTATATTTTTTACCCCACTTATCCTCCCGTAAGACCCCATCGTAGTCCAGCCAATCCTTTTAACCAGGGGAATCCTGGCCGCGTAGGTTGGTGATGGTAGGATATGTTGGCATATGGGGTTGTTTTTTATGAATGAAAGAAAGAATAAAAGTAATTCTATGATGGGATATTTTTTAAGTCCGATTAGCATCAGTTATTGTTTGTACTGATATGACATTTAAGTAATATTATACATTTTGATACCTTTTTTGGGGATTGAAATGAAATAGCCCGGTAACCCCGGACACAAAACATGGAATGGATCTGAAATTCGTTCTATGTTTTTTTTATTATTTTTTTCGAATTATTTCCTCGGGTTCACTTGCCAAAGGCTGTATTCATTGCTATTTTGTTACAAATCAAAGATAATGCTGTAAATATTATGTCAAGTTGGCGATGATTTCACCTATTGACAAGCTATGGCGGAGACGTTAAAATAAAGTAAAAATTAATTAAAAAAATAAAAAATAAGAAGTCATAGGATCATTTTGGAAAACACTTAGGGTTAACTTCAAACAAATTAAACAAGTTATCCGCCAAGAACGTTTTATTTGCGTTTTTTATCTCATGATAACAATGATTCATTCACAATAATATAACAGTAACAGTACTATCTTATTTTCTTCATTTGGGTGTTTTAACTAAGGTTATAACGATAAAAAATCATTGGAGGGAGATTGTATGAAAAAGTTAGGGGTTTATCTGGTAGCACTTTCGATGGTCTTTGCATTTACGGGTTTAGGAAATGCAGCTTCTAAGGGTTATGTGGGAATCGCAATGCCTACCCAGTCGTCTGAACGTTGGATTAAAGATGGTCATACCATGAAAGACATCCTTGAAAAAAGAGGATATCAAGTTGATTTACAATACGCCGAAGATGATATTCCAACCCAAAAAGCACAGATCGAAAATATGGTAACCAAAGGCGCAAAAGTCTTGGTTGTTGCCGCAATTGACGGATCTACGCTTTCGGCAACACTTGACACTGCAGCTAAAAGCGGTGTTAAAGTCATTTCCTACGATCGTTTATTAGTCAATACCAAAGCCGTTTCTTATTATGCGACTTTTGATAACCGAAAAGTTGGGCAACTCCAAGCCCAATCCTTGCTTGACGGATTAAAGAAATTTAAAGGCAAGGGTCCTTGGAATGTTGAGCTGTTTGCCGGCTCCCCCGATGACACCAACTCCTTCTATTTCTATTCGGGAGCTATGGATATTCTTAAACCTTTAATGAATAAAGGCCAAATCGTTGTTCCGTCCAAACAAATCGCCCAGGATAAAATCGGTACATTGCGTTGGGATGGAGCTGTTGCTCAATCCCGTATGGATGCTATCTTAGC
>DNPQ01000310.1:0-2721 GCA_003501335.1 Bacillota bacterium | reverse complement strand
GGTATCTTATCATCCTTAATTTCCTTCGGTTTTGTTCCCGGAAAAAATTTACCGATTGTTACCGGTCAGGATTCCGAAGCCGCATCCATTAAGTTGATCAAGGCAGGGCAACAATATTCCACAATCCTTAAAGATACCCGCCTCCTGGCAAAAGTTGCTTCTGATATGGTTGATGCCGTTTTAAAAGGTAGCAAACCGGAAATTAACGACACTAAAACTTATAACAACAATGTAAAAATAGTTCCTTCATATTTACTTGCACCTTATGTTGTTACCAAAGATAACTATCAAAAATTAGTTATCGATTCCGGCTATTTGAAAGAATCGGATATTAAATAAAAGAAATTTCTATTGATCATTTCAATCGGTTACCGAGTGTGCATACGTGCAGATGACTTGCTAACCGATTGGAATTTTTTTCGGAAGTCGGTTTTAGGTAGTTAAAACACCAAGATTCATAGGTTGATTATCCTTGTAATAAGCCGCCGGTTAACACTCCTTGGGGTCTCGTTTTAGCCAGAGTGGCCATTTTGGAGTATCCGGCGGCTTTTTATCTTTTTTATAAAACCATAGATAGTATGGGGTCTCAAAAACGCTTTGATGGCACACTTATCAAGATTTGCCAGGTACCTTTATTACGGGGGTATTAATAAAGGAGAATCAAAATGGAAAATTATGCTTTGGAAATGAAGAATATTACCAAGTTATTTCCTGGAGTTAAAGCTCTTAGTAATGTTAGTTTAAAAATTAAACCCAATCATATTCATGCCATAGTTGGTGAAAACGGGGCTGGTAAATCTACTTTAATGAACATTGTAAGTGGGGTTTATCCTTATGGAACCTATGAAGGTGATATTATCGTAGATGGTGAGATATGTAAGTTTAAGGATATCAGAGAAAGCGAATCGAAAGGGATAGCCATTATTCATCAAGAGTTAGCACTGATTCCAACCTTATCCATTTTTGAAAATATGTTTATCTGTAATGAACAGACTGATAATGGGTTTTCTATTAACTGGAATAAGACCAAATCAAAAGCGCTGGAAATCTGTAAAAAAGTTGGCTTGAATGTAAATATTGAAACCAGAGTGATGGATATTGGAATGGGGAAACAACAGTTAGTTGAAATTAGTAAAGCATTATCAAAAGATATCAAAATATTAATCCTTGATGAACCGACTGCGGCATTAAACGATGAGGAATCCGATCATCTTTTAAATTTAATATTAGATTTAAAAAAACATGGAATTGCCAGTATTATTATTTCCCATAAATTGCAGGAAGTTATCAAAGTGGCGGACGAAATCACTGTTATCCGGGATGGGGCCACCATTGAAACACTTGTCAAAGGGCAAGATGAAATAACGGAGGCTCGAATTATCAAGGGGATGGTTGGACGGGAAATTACCGACCGTTTTCCCAAACGGCAGAATCAAATTGGTGATATCCGTTTTGAAATTGAAAATTGGAATGTCTTTGATCCGACGGATGAATCAAGACAGGTCATTAACGACATCAGTATGAATGTAAGAAAAGGTGAAGTTGTTGGGATTGCGGGTCTAATGGGCGCCGGTAGAACTGAACTGGCCATGAGCGTTTTTGGAAAGGCCTATGGGAAAAAAATATCGGGAAGCTTAAAAAAAGACGGCCGGAAAATTGAATTACACAATGTAAGTGAAGCTATTAAAAACAGAATCGCTTATTCTACGGAGGACAGAAAGAACGCCGGTGTTATTTTTACATTTGATATCAAAAGAAATGTAACGATAGCAGCGCTTTCTAAAATAGCCAATAGCCAGGTGATCGATGAAAATAAGGAAATCCAAGTCGGTGAAGAGTACCGAAAAAAATTAAGAATAAAATCCTCCAGTATTTTGCAAAATGCCGGAAATCTATCCGGTGGTAATCAACAGAAAGTTGTATTTAGCAAATGTATATTTGCAGATCCCGATATCTTATTTTTGGACGAACCAACCCGGGGAATTGATGTTGGAGCTAAATATGAAATTTACTCTATTATCAATGAGCTTGCCGAAGAAGGAAAGTCAATTGTCATGATATCTTCGGAACTGCCTGAGATTCTTGGGATGTGTGATCGTATTTATGTAATGAATGAAGGCAGAATCGTTGGAGAGCTATCAAATCATGAAGCATCTCAAGAGAAAATCATGCAGTGTATTATGCAAAGTAATGAGGAGGCAGTAAAATGATAAAATCAAACATTGCGCCACAAGATAATCCTCGTGAGATAAAATCGAAGAATAAGCTCAGGGGCAATCTTCGTCAATATGTGATGTTCATCGCATTGGTGGTCGTTATCCTATTCTTTCAAATTGTAACCCAGGGAATTCTATTAAAGCCTCTCAATATTTCCAATTTAATTCAACAGAATGCTTACGTTTTTATTTTAGCTATCGGAATGCTGATGTGTATATTAATTTGTGGTAATATCGATTTATCAGTTGGTTCCGTGGTTGCTTTTACGGGAGCGATTTCGGCTATTTTGCTTTTAAAAATGAATATGCCGGTAAGTTTGGCTATTATTATTTCATTGTTCGTTGGTTTTTTAATTGGCTGTTTCCAGGGTTTTGTCATTGCGTATGTCGGTGTTCCTGCTTTTATTACAACTTTAGCGGGTATGCTTATTTTTAGAGGGCTTACGATGGTTATATTACAAGGTACCAGTCTTGCGCCGATGCCGGATAGCTATAATTTTTTGGC
>DNPQ01000007.1 GCA_003501335.1 Bacillota bacterium | reverse complement strand
AATTTACGGTTATAATTTGATATGAAAGCCCAAGAATGATAAAATAATCAATATGAATCCCTACGATTCAATAAGGAGAAAAAATGGATAAATTACTTTCCAATCAAAATTATGCGGCCACTCTCAGCAGTAATGGCGCCGAACTTGTTAGTTTCAAAAAGCTTGCCGATCATTGTGAATACATCTGGAACGGCGATAAGACTTTCTGGACTAGTCACTCGCCATTATTGTTTCCGATTGTATGCGCTCTTCGGGACGGAGAAATGAAAGTTGACGGGACCCTCTACAAAATGGGCAATCACGGTTTCACCCGGAAAAGCGAGTTTCAGTTGGTCGAAGAAACCAACTCCAAAGCAGTTTATAAGTTGTCATGGAGCGAGGCCACTCTGGCGATGTACCCATTTCAATTTAACCTCTTTGTCACTTATACCTTGAATGAAAATCGTCTCCAGGTTGAATACCGGGTCGAAAATATCGGCGAAAAAACCATGTATTTTCAAATCGGCACCCATCCCGCCTTTAATTGTCCTTTAGACGGTAAAACCAATTTTGAGGACTATGCTATCGAATTTGAAAGCGCCGAAAAACTGGAAAGGCTCTATATGAACAGCGCCAATGTCATTATCAGCGGTAAATCGAAAAAAGTCGAACTTGAAAATGATAAAATCCTGCACTTGAATCACGACATGTTTCTTGAAGGCGCCATGGTATTCCGCAAAATTCATTCGGAAAAAGTCACTCTCAGAAGTGGCAAGACCGACAAAAAAGTTGTTTTGACCTATCACGATCTTCCTGCGATGGGAATCTGGCAAGCTAAAAACGCGCCCTTTATTTGTATGGAACCGTGGCATGGAATCGCAGATACCGATGATTTCAACGGCGAATTTAAAGATAAGGATCTCATGATCGGTTTGAAAAAAGCAGCTGTTTATCGTTGCAGTATTATGATTGAGATTCATTAATGGATTGGCTAGAAATTGATACCTAGGCTATCACTCACCATCACTCCGGCAAAGCAGGCGTTGGAAAACAATTCCGTTTTCTGCCCTGCTCACCGGAGTGAAGAAAATCATCCATTCTCATTCCACCGTTTTCACAAAAACCTCCATCCGGTTGTCTCCTTCGATGTTCTGGACCAGCCGCAAACCCCATTCCAATGATAGATTATTATAAGCATACTTGGTCTCAAGATGCAATTCCAGGCCCCATGATTCCTGCCGGTTGCCGTTTTCGGAAATCGCCTGATCATCAAAGAGGCTGCCGGTGACATCTTCCAGGTAAACGCTGGGATTCCACAGGCCCTTGCGGATTTTGAACAGCGACCGCGAATATTCGGCAGTAAACATTTTGCCCTGCTTATCGGTAAGGGCGTCATCATAACCGCGGATCGTGGTGAAGACATCATCAGGATTATCCGGATCATGGATCGTCTGGGCCCTAATCCGGAATTGATTGTCGGCCAAATATTGCTTATATTCCAAATCTGTATACAGCCCGGACCGTTCCCCGCCACTTTTCATTTGGGACTGCGGGGCGCTTACCGTTAATGTTGCATTGGCAGTGGGATATTGAAAGCCGATTGTTGCGAAAGGTTTTATCTCCGGCCCCCGGTAGTCATCTTCGTAAGTGAAGCAGGTTCCCACTTTAAGCTGGGATAGACCGGGCGAAAGCCGCGCCCATGGATAAGCGATCAGCAATTGGTTGTAGTTATCGGTGGACTGATTGGTTCTTTCATCCCAATCCGAGCAAATCACCGCCACTTGGAAGGGGGCAAAAAAATTGATGGGCAAGGTCAGATCTCCCATATACTTGTCAGTTTTCGAATTATATACTAGCGTCGCCGAATAGTTGGCGAAATCGCCGATTGCATCTGCGCCCATAATCATCATACCGTATTCATTTTTATCACTGTTAATCAACGGCAACCAAAACTTGGGGCCTAAGGTCTTCAAATTATCGCTATAATTTCCGCTGGTAATTTGGCTTTTATCCAGTGTAAAGGTAGGCGGAGTAGTCTGGGGCAAGTCAGGCAATTGATAATCGCTAAACTTGGCCTGTTCCTGATAGAGATCCAAGCCATAGGAATTCAGTTCGGCAAAATAAAGTTTACCCGTTGTTTCATCATAAGCTGCATTGCCGATCCAACCGTTTTCCGTCATCCGGCTGATTTTTCCGTTACTGAGATCATAACAATAAACCGAACTTATTTTTTGATAGTTGGCCGTGAAAAATAACTTATCACCGGATAATGAAAGCCAGCGTTCCGTATAGGGAGTTTGGGTTAACGGCTCCAAAGTCTTGGTTTCCAAATCCAACCGGTAAAGATTACCGCTCTCCCAATCGCGTTGCGCATCGACAATCAGACGCGCAGACGCAAGTTTGCTATCACCGACGATTTCATTGATCAGATAGGGGGAGCTCATTAATAATTTCTTTTCCCGGTGTCGCGGATCATATTGGTAAAGCTCAGAACCATAGCCGTTTTTCAGCTGGCGGCTGTATAAAATTTTGCCGTCTTCCATGACTTCGAAGCCGCGGATTTCATCAGCCAGTACCACCCGGTCTTTATGAGTCCCCAAATCATATTGATGCAGGAGCGCGTATAAACCCTTGCTTGAGTCCAAAGAATTGGCGTAGCCGCTTTTTTCTTCCTCGGTCGCGTAATACAACCGGCCGTTTCGAGCTTTAAAAGCGGAGGTAAAACTGGTTGTGGTTGAGAGAATGGTCTTTTCAATACCGCTTTGCAGGTCCCGTTCCACAATCTGGTAAGGAGTATAATAGGAAAAAACATCGGTTTTGATGGGAAATGACCGCTCATAATAAAGTTTGCCGTTATAAATAGTAAGATTAGCAATATCCCAGCCCCGCTTGGTTAACTGTTCCCCTTCATATTGAAAGTCCTTGTGATGTTCGCTTTCCCGTTGCCGCCAATCCAGCCAAAGCTCGGGAAAACTTTTGCCAAAAACTCCCCTGGCGCTGCGATCGATACCGATGGCTGGAATAAAGAGAATGGCGCCTGGTTGTCTGCCGTTGATATTGAAAAATTGGGTTACCTTTTCTTCACCATAAGTCTTGGCCAGATAACTCACAAATTCACCGCCATACGTGTAGATGCCTTCTTCATCATATTCCAATGGACTAAAAGTGGCGTCCATAATGGAAGGAAAACGGCCGTCTTTAATTCGGGCACCCATATAACCATCAAAAAGTCCATCGTTCATGCGGCCCTGGTAGGGAGTAATCTGTGATTCACTATAAGGAGTAATACCCTCAACAATCCATCCCGGCGTCAACAGATTGGGAAAAAATATCCCGCTGCCCGGCCCGAAAATCTCATTCAGCACATGCCACATGCCTGAGGTATTGGTTAAGGAAAGCTCATGAGTGTATTCATGAACTCCTACCAAAGACCACCAGTCTTCGGTACCCGCCCAACCGCCGGGATGAGCTCGGAATAAATGAATCCGGGAATTCGTTGGATCTGTTAGCCCGTTAAAATAAATACCGGCATCATCAATAACGATAGAAACATGAAGCTGCTCGTTACCAGAAAGCTTCTCGATCTGCGGCCGGTAAAACTCCATGGTCTGAAGGACCTGATCCGCTTCATCCTGATGGCCCGGTTTATAAAAGACCGTAAAATGGTCGGTCTTTAGGGTCAACCAGTCGGACCAAGCGTAAGTGGTAGCGGCAGAGGCTAATAATAAAGTTAATAACTCAACTTTCGCAGACTAAAT
>DNPQ01000342.1:2391-4914 GCA_003501335.1 Bacillota bacterium | reverse complement strand
ATGTCACAAGTTCCATAAGCACAAAGATCATGAATGGAAACCCAATCGTACAATCGCTGTCCTATGAAATGATTTTTCGCTTAAAATATGAATAACGGATTAATTTTAATGTAAAGGCAGGGAAAAGGCGGCAATTGTCGAAAATTCCGTAAATCGTAAATCAAAGCATCACGAACTGAAAGGCAAAATTGTGAACAAACCCTTTATTAAACTTGAAAATGTAACCCTCAGTGTCAATGATGGCTTACTTTTTGAAAATACCGACTGGCTGTGGCAGTCCGATGAACACTGGGCAATCGTAGGTCCTACCGGCTCTGGAAAATCAATACTAGCAAAAGCCATATGTCATCAGCTCCCTTTACATACCGGCCAAATTCATTATTTTTTTAATCCGGTAGCCTCAGAGGGTGAACCCTTCTTTAACCGGGGTGATGTTCTGATCATTTCGCCCAGCCAACACCAAGAATTGATGCATCGCTACGGCGGCTATCATCAGGCGCGTTGGCAAAGTTCCGAGGAAAACGATATTCCTATCGTAGCGGAATATTTGTCTGCCAAAAGCATCGAACATCGTTCTCCGTACGAAGTGACACCTTTCAAAACGGATGAAGCGGTTTATCGGGTCCGCCGTGAGAAAGTTATGGTCTTGTTGCAAATTGAATATTTACTGAATCGCAAAATACATCAACTTTCCAACGGTGAAGCCCGTAAAGTACTAATCGCCAGGGCGCTTATGCAGGCTCCTAAACTCCTGATTTTCGATGATCCTTTCGGAGGGCTGGACACCGAGTCCCGTACTCTTCTGCGAAAGGTAATTACGCAAATTATCGTTGCCGGTGAAGTGAAAATTTTAATGACCGTCTCTGAGTTAACCGAAGTACCCGAAGGGATTACTCATTTACTCTATGTTGCCGATCATCAGGTTAGCTCCAAAAAGCCTGTCAACCGGGTTTTACCCTCAGAATTCAAAGCAGAGAAATGCCCAAAAGCACTTGAGGCAATTTCCATTTCTGCAAATAAGTTCCTTGGTTTGCAAGCCAAACTTACCCCCAATCCCGCAATATTGGTGGAAATGAAAAATACGTCGGTCATTTATAACGAAACCAGCGTCCTCTCCAATATCAACTGGACAGTCCAAGAGGGCGAGCGTTGGGCGGTACTGGGGCACAACGGCGCCGGTAAATCCACACTGCTCAGTCTGATTATGGCTGATAATCCGCAGTCTTACGCCAATGAAATCTATTTATTTGGGAAAAAACGTGGCAGCGGAGAAACGATTTGGGACATCAAGCGCCAAATCGGCTGGGTATCACCGGAGCTTCAAATGTATTATGTTCAAGGCTTTAGCTGTCTCGAAGTTGTCTGCTCGGGCTTTTTTGATACCATCGGACTCTATCGAAATTGTTCAGAAGAACAGCAAATGATTGCCAATGAATGGCTCCGTTTATTTCAGCTGAAACAAGTCGCGGACCATCCGTTTGACTCACTTTCTTTAGGTGAACAACGCTTGATCTTGCTGGCGCGGGCTTTAGTCAAAAAACCGGCTTTATTGGTTCTTGATGAACCCGGCCAGGGTTTGGATGAAAGTCATCGCAAATATATGAATGATCTCTTAGATCAGCTTTGCCGCCAAAGCAATTTAGCAATGATTTATGTAACCCATTACTTAAATGAACTACCGCAAGAGATTACTCATATCTTGAGGCTAAAAAAGGGTCAAGTGGTTGAAAATAGTCCCCGAACTACCGATTAACTCAAAGGCCGGGGAGCTTCCGATTCCAACCACCGTAATTGGGAAGCCAGGACTTTCACTCCTTCATCCTGATGTTCCAGCTTACCCTTAATCACAACCACCCGGTCGGGTTGATAATTATCCTTAACGGTTGCATAAAGCCTTGGAAAAACAATCACTTCGACCCCGCCGGTCAAGTCCTCCAGTTTACAACCAGCCATTTGAGACCCGGATTTGGTATTGATGACCCGCCACTCTGTTACCACACCCCCCAAAAGAAGGTCTTTACCATCGGGTTCCTCCTCCAATTCCCCAATGGGTGTAATACCATTTTGGGCAAATCTTTCCCGCCAGGCATCTAACGGGTGCCCGGTCAGATAAACACCTAAAAATTCTTTTTCAAAAAGCAGCAATTCCGATGGGGCAAATTCCGGCAAGGACGGTAACTTAGCCCCGCTCTCCGTTTCCGTGATGACACTATCCATTAGGGAAAGTTGATTGTGAGCTGTCGAACGCCTGCCGACCTTTTCCAAAATCCGATCCAGACCTATCATCATTTGATTCCGGTTGGAATCAGGAAAATTGCAGGCTCCGGCTTTAATCAAACTTTCTAAGACTCTTTTATTGACAAGCTGATTATTTACACGGCGGCAAAAATCAAACAAAGACCGATATTGGCCTGACTTGCGTTCAATGATAATCCGCTCAATGGCCCCAATTCCGACATTTTTAATGCTGAGCAATCCGAAGCGGATACCCGCTCCTTCGGGACTAAATGAAGCTTGACTGCG